>SFLN01000114.1 GCA_004554555.1 [Eubacterium] saphenum
GATACATACGGTCATAAGACGGGCGATGAGGCGTTGATTTTAACGGCAGATATCCTGCGGAAATCCTTCCCGATTGATTTTATCGCAAGACTTGGCGGCGACGAGTTTATTATACTTATAAACGGCGAGTGTTCCGTAGATAAGCTAAAGGAGCAGACTCAAGAGCTGCTTGCCGCACTAAATCGTTCTTTCTCGGAAAGGTCGGAATTCAGCGCTCTCGGCGCAAGCATCGGCGCTGCCTGCGGCACGGCTTATGACGGAAACGCTCATGATTTTGATGAGCTGCTGAAAAAGAGCGACAAGGCTATGTCCTATGCTAAAAATTCGGGCAAGAACAAAATCTGCTTTTTCGGTGAAGAATAAATGCACAAGGCGGAGAATGTAAGATTCTCCGCTTTTCTGTTGTCAAAGCAAAACAAACCGATTTTTCTCAAACCTTATCAGTCCCTCGTCGCGCATTTTGCAAAGCTCGTTTGACATCGCGCTTCGGTCAACGGACAAAAAGTCCGCGAGCTGCTGACGGTTGAACGGAATGGAAAAACTCGCGCTGTTTTGCTTTTTGGACTGCTCCGATAAATAGGAAATCAGCTTTTCTCGCGTGGAACGCTTGGACAAAACCCCGAGCTTCTGCACGAGTTTTCGGTTTTTCTCGGAAATCGCAAAGAAAAGATTTTGCACGACAATCGTGTGAAACCGACAGGCAGATGAGCAGCTTGTGAGAATTCGCTTTACGTCAAAGCAAACGACCGCGCTGTCCGTTACGGCAGCAACGTCGTTCAGCAGCGCGCCGCTCTCCGGAGCAGCATACGCTTCGCCGAACATTTCTCCCGCGCAAATCTCCCCGAGAATGCTGCGATTTCCCCAGTAATCGTCGCTTTGTATATGCAAATTCCCTTCAGCCAAAACCATAATTTCGCTCAGCCGCTCGCCTTGTCTTAACACAAATTCACCCTTTTTATAAACGCGCAAGGTTGCTCCGAGGCACGAAAGCATTGATGAAATCTCATCGTCGCCGACTCCCGAGAACAGCTTTGTTTGTTTGAGAATTGGTATATATTGTTTCATAAAAACAACCTTTCCGTTGTAAAAACAACCGACTTTTTTCAATCATTATAGTATAATTTAATCAACAAGTCAAGGGCGCGGATATGAAAATATTTTGCCGCGGGACAGTAATTTTATTAAAAAGGAGAAAAATTATGATTAGAAAAATCATCAAAATAGACGAAGAAAAGTGCAACGGCTGCGGCGCTTGCGCGAGCGCGTGTCACGAGGGCGCAATTCAAATGATTGACGGAAAGGCTCGGCTTACCCGCGAGGACTACTGCGACGGGTTGGGCGACTGTCTTCCCGCGTGTCCGACAAACGCGATTTCCTTTGAGGAACGCGAAGCGCCTGCTTATAACGAGGCGGCTGTTCTCGCGGCAAAAGCCAAAAAGCACGGCGATTTGCCCTGCGGCTGCCCGGGAACGCAGTCAAAAGCTATCAAACGCGAGGACACTTTCAGCACGCCGAGCGCGCCCGCTGTAAGTCAGCTCTCGCAGTGGCCCGTGCAAATCAAGCTCGTGCCGGTGAACGCGCCGTATTTTGACGGGGCAAATCTGCTTGTCGCGGCAGACTGCACGGCGTTCGCTTACGGGAATTTCCACAACGATTTTATCCGCAATCACATAACGCTGATTGGCTGCCCGAAGCTCGATGAGGGCGATTACGCTCAAAAGCTCACGGCAATTATCGCCAACAACGACATTAAGAGCGTGACCGTCGTTCGTATGGAAGTGCCTTGCTGCGGCGGTATCGAAAACGCCGTCAAGCGCGCTCTTCAAGCAAGCGGGAAATTTATCCCGTGGAGAGTTGTCGTAATCTCAACGGACGGAAGAATTAATGACGCTTAACAAGCCAAAACCGCCTCGATTGCTCGGGGCGGTTAATTGTTTTGCTATGTAAACATCGGCAGCTGCGTCATTCAAGGCTGAACTGCGCAATCAAATCCTTGAGCATACTTGCCTGTCCCGAAAGCTCTTCGGAAGCTGCCGCAGACTGCTCGGCGGTTGCGGAGTTGGACTGAACGACATTTGAAATCTGCTCGACGCCGACGGTTATCTGAGAAATGGAGTCTGCGGCACTGCGCGATGCCATGGAAATCTTCTCGTTGATTTCCGCAACAGCTCCCGCCGCAGCCGCAACAGCTGACATTTTCTCGGCAACCTCGTTCACCATTGCCGTTCCTCTTTCAATTGTTTCAACGGTGCCTTCAATTAGCGAGGTTGTATTCTGCGCAGCCTCGGCAGACTTGCCCGCAAGATTTCTGACCTCGTCCGCAACCACGGCAAAGCCTTTTCCTGCCTCGCCCGCTCTTGCCGCTTCAATCGCCGCATTAAGCGAAAGAATGTTTGTCTGGAACGAGATATCCTCGATTGTCTGAATTATGTTCTTGATTTCATCGGAGGAGCGGCTGATATCATTCATCGCCGATACAAGACCGTCCATGTAAGAAATAGCATTTTGCATTTCACCGCCCGCCGCGTTTGTCTGCCTGCTCGCATTCTCCGCCTGAACGGCGTTTTCCTTGATTTGAGCCGCAATCACTTCAATTGTTGCGGCAAGCTCTTCAACAGAAGCAGCCTGCTCGGTTGCACCCTGCGACAAAGCCTGCGCACCTACCGAAACCTGCTCCGCACCCACGGAAACCTGTTCGCCGGCGGTGTTTATCTGCTGCATAGTCCCCGAAAGTCCGTCCTTTATAAGGTGAATATACTCGACAAGCTGTTTGTAATCGCCAACATAATACTGCTCATTTTCCGATGAATTTACCGCAAGATTGCCCTTTGAAATCTCGCCGAGTATTCTCTCAATATCCTTGAAAATGCAGTTGAGCTGAGTGACAACCGTTGCCGTTGCGTCCGCGAGCGTTTTTGTTTCATCATTCGATTTTACGTCGGGCACGGGACTTGTAAGGTCGCCGTTTGAAAGAGTGACAATTCGCTCGGAGCAGCGAACAATAGGACTTGCGATTTTATTCGCGAAAACAAGTGCCGTTACAGCGGCAAGAACGCACGCGACAACCAGAATTATAATGCTTATCACAAGCGAGGTGTACGTTCCGCCCATAAATTCGTCGCGGACAACATTTACTCCGATACTCCAGCCCGGCGTTCCGTCAATGGGCGCGTAAGCCACAAGCTCGAGATTTCCGTTATATTCATACTGGTCGAAGCCCGTCATTCCCGCGCACATTTTCGCCTCAACCTCGGCGAGCTTCTGATAGGACGGGTCGGTCTTTGCGGATTGCTGCGCGTTTTCCTTGCCGACAACCGATGCGTCGTGAAACGCAATCGTAAGTCCCGATGACGAGAGAAGATAAGCTGTTCCGCCCTCGCCGACATTAATGTTGGTTACGATATCGTTGAGGAAAGTGTTTTTCGGTATCATATAAACAACGCCCGTCACCTTGCTCCCGTAAACGCCGTCCTCCCAAAGCGGCGCGGAGAATACGACAGCGTTGTTGACGCCGAAGGAGCTTGTTACCATAAAATCCGAGCAGTATTCGTTACCCGCGAACGCGTTTTTGAAGAACTCGTCCGCTGAGTAATCCGCTCCGCTTAAAATATCTTTTCCCGACGCGTCAATAACGCCGCAAGCCTCAAGACTGTACTTCTCAATTCGCTCTTTACATTCTATATCAGCATTTGCAGGCTCCGTCAAACTGCTTATACAGCCAATCTCGGAGGCAATCGCCTTATAACGTTCGATTTCGGTCTGAACCCGCGAAGCAGCAAGCTTGGCCGTTTCCGCCATAGATTTGTGGAGAATACCTTCCGCCGAAGAGAAATTGAGAACCGAACCCGCTATGCCTATAATAAGCGAGGAAAACAGTCCAACCCCCATCATTGCCGCAAGTATTTTTGCTTTAATGCTTTTCATAATTACCCTCGTTTCCTTTTGTTTGATTATGTATCAGCGGCACTCTGCCTTATTACCATTTTACCATTTTATTGCCGGAAAGTCAATAGATTTTTCCGTTTTTTGTAAATATTTGAACTTTTCGGCAAAAATTTGTCTGTCCCGCAGATTTTGGATTTTAGGAATAGAAAAGCGCCCTGTGTTTGTGCAGAGCACTTTTTCTCATCTGCGGAAGAAAAACATTATCCTGTATCGCAGCTTGCTTTTCTTGATGATTTCCCGAAGCGCGAGATATGTGTTTTGCGCGCCGCTGACCTGCTTTTCACATATCGGCGCGTCGGAGTACAGCATTTCCTCGCGGTAGGTGATAAATTCAAGATGCTCGTTCAAATCGTATTTCTCGGATTTGCTTATTCTGTCCTTGAATTCCTCAAGCGTTTCTCCCGTTTCAATACGAAATCCGAGATAGCTCAAAAAGCGGAAATTTTCCTTTGAGAGATATCTGAATTTATCGTCAAAGCCCATTTTTGCAAACCGTTTGCGAGAAGCAAAAATGCTGAATATGTAAAACAATATCAAAAATCCCGCAGCCGACAGCACCGGTATCAGAATGAATTTTATATCAACCTGCGCGGGTTTTTCTTCGGGAACGATGACGGAAATATCGGGTTTGCTGTCGATAACTGGCATATAGCTGCTTCCGTCATACTGCGGCAAACTTATGCTGTTTCCCCAGGGCTTCCAGCTGCTTCCGTTGGAATAGCCCGGAGTCGGCTCAAAAGCAACCCAGCCTACATTGTCAAAATACACCTCAGCCCACGCGTGCGCGTTGTTCTGCGTCACTCTCACGTTTTCCGCGCCGTCCGTGCCGACAGCATAACCGTGCACATATCTGCAGGGCACTCCCAGCTCGCGCGCCATAAGCACGAAAGCTGTTGCATAGTGCATACAGTAACCCCTGCGCGAGGTCAGCAGAAAGTAGTCCAGAAAGCTTTTTCCATCGGCAATATCAGCGGGCAGCGCAGCGTCTTTTGTGGTATACTCCATCGAGCTGAGATACGCCTCAAGCCTTTTCATCGTTTCATATCTGCCCGATGAGTTTTCCTCCAGCTTGTTCAGAATTTCGCCGACTTCATCGGATAAGCCGTCGGTTTTGGTGTATTTTCGATAAATTTCGCCGACGTAATTCCGATAATCCTCAAACGAATAGCCCTCTTTCGTCCACAAGCCTTCCGATTTGACAGCCTGCTCCCAATCCTTTTCATCAATCTCACCCGCGCTGTCAAGCATTTTGTACAACTCGGGATTGCCGTAATTGAGCGTGTAGAAAGAAGCTGCGTAGGT
>SFLN01000115.1 GCA_004554555.1 [Eubacterium] saphenum
CCATATTTCGATTGCTTTGTCAATACAAATTGACAAATTTTAACAGAATTTTAATGTATATGGAAATTATAGAAATAATTGGTATCAGGCTGGCGATAAACCGCCATCTGCGTCGTCACTCATCATAACGGCAGGCACAAAGCCTAGCCGTTATGATGGTTCCTAGCATCTGACGATTTCTCGCCCGCCTGATTAGGGGTGCTTTTATGAAAATTATACTGATAGTAATTCCCGTTATTTCGTTTATCTTCGCGGCGGTGAACGGAAGAATGGGCGAAATGTCGGAAAGTATTCTCTCAAAATCGGGCGAAGCGGTGGAGCTGGTTATCTCGATATGCGGGGTAATGTGCTTTTGGTGCGGGCTGATGAAGGTTGCGGAAAAGGCGGGACTTTTGGAGAAGCTGTCGCGGCTGCTGTCGGCACCGATTGGCTGGCTTTTCGGTGGAATTAAGAGGGGCGGGAAAGCCGCGGGGCTGATTGCGATGAACCTTGCGGCGAATGTGCTGGGACTTGGAAATGCGTCAACGCCGCTCGGGATTGCCGCGATGAAGGCGATTGCCGAGGAGGAGAGCGCGGGCGAAAACGCGACCGATGATATGATAATGCTGGCGGTGCTAAACACGGCGAGTTTGCAGATAATTCCCGCAACCGCCGCCGCGCTTCGTGCCGCAAACGGCGCGGAGAAGCCGATGGACATCTTGCCGTGCGTGTGGATTGTGACAGCGTACTCGGTGTTCATTGCGGTGTTCACGGCAAAAATGTGCGCGAAATTCTCGAAAAAGCGGGTGTGAGTGTGACTGATTACATTGTGCCGACGATTGTGGTGGCAATCCTCGTTTATGCGGCGTTCAAGAAGGTTGACGTGTTCGCGGCGTTTTGCGAGGGCGCGGAAAGCGGCTTGAAAACCTGCGCGGAGATACTTCCGGCGCTGGTTTTGCTTATCGTGTGCATCGGCGTTTTTCGGGCAAGCGGCGCGGTTGAGGCGCTCACAAAGCTGCTCACGCCGTTTTGCAATGCGGTGAATTTTCCTGCGGACGCAGTGCCGTTGGTAATTCTGAGACCGTTTTCCGGGAGCGGAGCGATGGCGGTGTACAACGAAATCGCCGTGCAATGCGGTGCGGACAGCTTCGCGGAGCGAGTTGCGGCAACGCTTATCGGTTCATCGGAAACCACTTTTTACACACTTGCGGTGTATTTTTCAGCCGTAAAGGTGAAGAAAACGCGCTACGCTGCGGGAGCGGCACTCACTGCGGACTGCACGGCGTGGCTTGTGTGCGGGGCGGTTGTTTACGCGTTTTTTGGTGCGGGGTGATTATCTGAAAATATCGACGCTTTTTCGGTTTAAGAAACGCGCGAACCCGCTTGAAGAGCGGCGCGAGGCTGTCCGAAAGGAGTACTCGGAGCTTCTCGAAAAGCTTTCGGATATTCGCAGAAATTTTGATTTTGCCGAAGACGAGTCTTGCGTGGACGCGCTGATTTTTGAGGAAAACGCAGTTGTCAAGCGTCTGGAAAAGCTGATTTGCGAGGCGAAGGAGAGCGGGCTGTCAATCGAATTTTACGAAATTGCAAAAAAATAATGGTTGTATATTTTCGGAATTTTTGTGTAAAATATGACTGCGGTGAAATCCGCGAAAAGTTTCATAGGAGGAATTGTTATGTCTAACCAGAACAATCAGAACCAGCAGAATCAGAACAATCAGCAGAATCAGCAGAACCAGAACAACCAGCAGAATCAGAACAAGCGCTGATTGAAATCGATATTGAAATCGCTTCAAAGGCGGTTTGCCGGGATTTTCTCCCGGCTTTACTTATTTTCAAAATTTTTTTGCAAAAACCGCTTGACAATTTTGGAGAGTTGTGGTATAATATAAAAGCTGAATATGTGGAAAGATGGCTGAGCTGGTCTAAGGCGCACGATTGGAAATCGTGTAACGGCTAATACCCGTTCAAGGGTTCGAATCCCTTTCTTTCCGCCACTTGTGGACGGTTCGTAGAACCGTCCACTTCTGCGTTTTTGTCGTTTTTGCAGGTGACAAAATGTCACTCTAGCACAAAAACGACAAAATCCGCGGCGTGTCTATCTTACTTTGTAGTTATCTTTTTGGTCACGATATCACAGCCGGTGCGACCGGCAGCGAATTTCGCCTAAAGTTTCTGCCGGAGGCAATTTTGCGCCCGAAGGTGAAAATCTATTTTGTCAAGCAAAAAGAGCGCCCCACGGAGCGCCCTTTGTTATACATTTTTACTTCAAATCCGCGCGCATTTTTTTCTTGAACACGACAATCGAGAGTATCAGAACAATCAGCGCATAGCCTGCGGTTATCGCGAGGTGAATGAAGAAATCGCCCGAGAAATCAAGCGCGCACGCCATTCTTGCCGCTTTTACGCCGTGGAAGAAGGGGAGGACGTTGCAGATATCGAGGAGCACGCCGCCGGTTGACTCTGCGTCAAAAAATACTCCTCCGAGGAACGAGCCGAGCGAGATAATTATGGAGCAAAGTCCGGGAGCAGCTTTTTCGTTGAACAAAGTGCCGAAAAACAGCCCGAAGCTCACCATCAGAACCATCGTCGGAATAAGCACAACTATTGCAAGCAGCATTCCGAGCGGATTCAAAGAAACGCCAGTCACAAGCGATACTATGTACGAAGCAATGAATGTGATTACAGACTGAATTACCGCCAATATTCCCATCGGGAGCATATAGCCCGCGATGAAGTCGCCGCTTTTCATCGGCGTTGCGTAAAGCCTTACCAAAAACGCGCCCGAGCGGTCTTTTGCGATGGAAAGGCTGGTGAAAAGCATTACAAAAGTCAAGCCGAAAAACGCAATTCCGCCCGCGAGATTTTGGATTTGGAACACCGTCATTCCTGCTTCGGGGGGAATGCTTTCGTTGACAAGCGTCATCACGACAAGCATTACCAGCGGAAATCCCAGACAGAAAATATAGCTAAGCGGGTCGCGGATTATTTCCAGAAAATTTCTCTTTGCAAAAGCGTTTATCTTACTCATCTTGCCGCCTTCTTTCCGTATTTTTCGGCGATTGCCACAAAGCTCTCCTCAAGACCTTGCTTTCCGCTTAGCTGTTCAAGCTCCGCGAGAGTACCGAGCGCAGCGATTTGACCTTCGAGCATTATGGCAATTCGGTCGGCGAGATGTTCGGCTTCTTCCATGTGGTGAGTTGTGAGAACGATGGTGATTTTGCCTTTCAAAGACTCGACAACGCTCCACAAATCGCGTCTTGCCAAAACGTCCAGACCGAGCGTGGGTTCATCGAGGAACAGCACCTTCGGCTCGGAAATCAGCGCCATTGCAATGGACAGCTTGCGCTTCCAGCCGCCGGAGAGCGTTTTGGAGCGGGAGTTTCTGACTTCCTCCATATTGAACAGCTTTATCATTTCCTCGATTTTCGCAGTGGTTTTTTCCTTGGAGTAGCCGTAGATGCCGCAAATCAAGCGCAGGTTCTCGAAAACGGTGAGATTATCGGCAACGGCGGTGTCCTGCGGGGAGATATCGATGATTTCCTTGACCGCCTGCGGTTCTTTTATGCAGCTTTTCCCGCAGACAAAGCACTCGCCGCTTGTCGGCTCGGACAGGCAGGACAGCATACGGACGGTTGTGGTTTTGCCCGCGCCGTTTACGCCGAGCAGAGCGAAAAGCTCGCCCTCGTTGACCGTCAAATCAAGCTCGGAAACAGCGGTTTTGGTTTTATAGCGTTTCGTGAGCTTTCTGGTTTCAATCGCGTTCATTTTTTACCTCACTTTCGGTTGGGGCAATCAGTTGTGGCTAATCTCGGGGATTTTGACCAGCGCAAGACCTTTGTCCTCGTCGCCGAGCAGCAAAAGCGAGTCGCCGGGCTTTAAGCCGAACACCTCGCGAGCTTTTTCGGGAAGGGCAACCTCGCCGTTTTCGTTCATTTTGGTGAACCCGAAGAGGTGCTTTCCCGATTCGGGAGCGGGAGGCGCGGTTGTTTTGAGATTGCGCGCGAGCGCGTCCACGGACATATCGTACAAATCCGCAAGCGCAATCATATTCTCGATATTCGGAAGCGACGAGCCGCTCTCCCATTTCGCGACAGCCTGCCGCGACACACCGAGCTTTTCGGCAATCTGCTCTTGCGTATAGCCGTTTTTCTGTCGGAACAATTTCAGGTTGTTGTAAGCAAATCCCATAAATCTACCCCTTACCTATATTAATTATAACGCAATTGATTTTGTTATTCAACCAAGTGAACCTTACAAAAATGTTAACTTTTGTTTACATTTTGAGCTGCTTGATAGTCAAATGAGTCTGTCAAAATCTCTTGCGCTGTACAAAAAACGCCGAACTTCCATAACGTCGTCAATCACAACATAAAAAATAGTGTAATTTCCAACATAAATACGATAGTAAGTGTCTTTTCTGCATTTCTTCGATTTAAACGGCTCAAACGAAAGCGGCATTTCCAGCCTTTTAAGAATGGCTTTTTCAACTTCATTGACAAGATTTTCGGCAGCTTGAGGGTTATTTAGCTGTTCGGATAAATAAGTTGCTGCTTCACACAAATCCTCCGAAAAAATAGGAAGATACCTCAGCTTATAACTTTTCATTCAGCCTCCTGCGGACATCGCCGAAAACCTCGTCGTGTGACAAACGTTTTTCGGAAGTTGCGGCAAGCCTGTCTGCTTCATCGAGCTTTGCTTCGGTGTTTTCCGTGAGAAGCGAGTACTGTTCGAGGCTCATTACAACCATAGCTCCGTAACCGTTTTTGGTTAAATAAACGGGCTGTCCGCTGTTAACAACGCTTTCGATTTCGGGAAACTTATTTCGCAAATCCGAAACAGGTCTTATCTGAATCATAATTATTCTCCTTTCGCAAAATTGCGCTTTACTTTATCTTTATTTTATCATAATTTTATCTTAAAGTCAATAGCGGAAATAAAAAAACACCGCACTTTTCGGTGCGGTGTTGGTGGGCGCAGGTGGATTCGGACCACCGAAGCGAAACGCAACAGATTTACAGTCTGCCCCCTTTGGCCACTCGGGAATGCGCCCATTTTTATAAATCGAATTGAGAGATGGAGCTGGTGAACGGACTCGAACCCCTGACCTGCTGATTACAAATCAGCTGCTCTACCAACTGAGCTACACCAGCAT
>SFLN01000013.1 GCA_004554555.1 [Eubacterium] saphenum
GATTACTACGAAAAGAGAGGCAAGCTGGTAACTGTTGAGGGTCAGAACGAAATCGCCGAAACCTCAAGGCTTACGCTTGCAGCAATCAGAGGTTAAGCAATGATTCAGATTAAAAATCCCGCAGAGCTTAAAGGTATGATAAAGGCGGGCGAGCTTGCGGCGCAGGCTCTCGCGCTTGCGGGTAAAAACATCAAAGCGGGGATTTCCACCTGGGAGCTGGACAAAATCGTTGATGATTTTGTTCGTTCAAAGGGCGGACACAGCCCCTGCTACGGATTTCAAGGTTTTCCGGGACACAACTGCTTTTCGATAAACGATCAGCTTATCCACGGAATTCCGAGCAAAAAAGCAGTCCTGAAAGACGGCGATATAATTTCCTGCGATATCGTAGCCGAGCTTAACGGCTTTGTGGGCGACAACACGCGGACTTTTATGGTAGGCGAGGTTTCCGAGGAAGCCAAGCGGCTGATGAAGTTCACGGAGGAAGCGCTCTACAAGGGCATTGAGCAGGCGGTTGCAGGCAACCGAATCGGCGATATATCCCACGCGATTGAAACTCACGTCAAGAGCGGCGGATATGCGGTGGCGGAAAAGTTCATCGGTCACGGCGTCGGACGCGAAATGCACGAGGACCCCGAGGTTCCGAACGAGGGAAAAGCCGGTCACGGTCCGAGGCTTGTTCCGGGAATGACGATTGCGATTGAACCGATGGTGAATTCGCACAACCGCAGAGTTAATATTCTCGGCGACAAGTGGACTGTCGTAACAACCGACGGCAGCTTGTCCTGTCACTTCGAGCACAGCGTTGCCATTACAAACGGCGAGCCGCTGATTTTGACACTGGAGAGCCACTGATGAATATTACGGCAGGAACGGTTGTTATAAGCCGCGCAGGTCACGACTGCGGAAGGGCGATGCTGGTCGTCCGAAACGACGGCGAGTTTTTATTCGTCGCCGACGGCAAAGAGCGAAAGCTCGATAAGCCGAAGAAAAAAAATCGAAAACACGTCCGTGCGACAAGTCGGGTTATAAATCCGGCGGGGCTTACGGACAAGAGTCTGCGGCGAACGCTCAGAGAGCTGTTCGAGCAGGACAGCGCGTTACAGGAGAGTGAATAAGCTTGTCTAAAGAAGACGTACTGGAAGTGGAAGGCACAATATTGGAGGCGCTGCCCAACGCTCAGTTCAAGGTGGAGCTTTCAAACGGTCATCAAATTCTTGCGCACATCAGCGGAAAACTTCGTATGAATTATATACGAATTCTCCCCGGCGACAAGGTTACCGTTGAAATGTCGCCCTACGACCTTACAAAGGGCAGAATTACCTGGCGCGCCAAGTGATTTTGCTGATGGTTTAGTTGAACGCATCGCGTTCAGAATGGAGGTATTACAATGAAAGTCAGACCTTCGGTAAAGCCTATGTGCGATAAATGCAAGGTTATCAAGCGCAAGGGCAAGGTTATGGTTATTTGTGTTGAACCTAAACACAAGCAAAGACAGGGTTAATTCCCGGACAGGAGGAAAGAAAGTATGGCAAGAATTGCCGGCATAGATCTGCCCAAGGAAAAGCGTGTAGAGATAGGTCTTACCTATGTTTACGGCATCGGCAGAAAGTCCGCAAATGATATTCTGGCAAAAGCGGGTGTAAATCCCGACACACGCGTTCGCGACCTCACCGATGAGGACGAGGCGAAAATCCGTGACGTTATCGACAAGGACGGCTATGTTGTAGAAGGCGACCTCAGAAGAATGGTTGCTCTTAACATCAAGCGTCTGGTTGAAATCAACTGCTATCGCGGCACTCGTCATCGCAAGGGTCTTCCCGTTCGCGGTCAGCGCACCAAGACCAACGCCAGAACTCGCAAGGGTCCCAAGAAGACAATTGCAAACAAGAAGAAATAATAGGAAAGGCGGTAAATAAATGGCACAAGCTAAAGGAAAACAGGTTGTTCGCAGACGTCGTGAGCGCAAGAACGTCGAGAATGGCGCAGCTCACATTCAGTCGTCCTTCAACAACACCATCGTCACCATCACCGACCTTCAAGGCAACGCGCTTTCATGGGCGTCCGCAGGCGGACTCGGCTTCAGAGGCTCGAGAAAATCCACCCCGTATGCTGCGCAGACTGCTGCTGATGTTGCGGCAAAGGCTGCTATGGAGCACGGACTGAAGACCGTTGAGGTTTATGTAAAGGGCCCCGGCCAGGGACGTGAGGCTGCTATCAGAGCGCTTCAGGCAGCTGGTCTTGAGGTTAAGCTCATCAAGGACGTAACTCCCATTCCTCACAATGGTTGCCGTCCCCCCAAGAGAAGAAGAGTCTGACCTATTGGTCAGAACAGGAAAAGTCGAGCGCAACGTTTGCTCGGCGTCGGCAATATGCCGATATTTGATTAGATTAACGGAGGAAAATTTTTATGGCAGTAAATCGCGACCCGATTTTGAAAAAGTGCAGAAGTCTTGATATCAGCCCCGCTGTTCTGGGCTATTCCGAGAACAAGAAGTCCAAGAGAAACCCCGACGGCAATCGCCGCAAGAAGGTTTCCGAGTATGGACAGCAGCTCAAGGAAAAGCAGAAGCTGAAGTTCGTTTACGGCGTTCTTGAGAAGCAGTTCTATCACTACTACGAGCTGGCAACCAAGGAAGAGGGTATTGCCGGTGAGAACCTCATCAGAATTCTCGAGAGCAGACTTGACAACATCGTTTTCAGAATGGGACTTGCAACAACCCGCCGCGAGGCTCGTCAGCTTGTAACTCACGGTCATTTCTGTGTGAACGGCAAGAGAGTTGACATTCCCTCTTACAGAGTTAAGGTAGGCGATGTGGTTTCTCTTCGCGAGAAGAGCAAGAAGAGCAAGAAATTCGAGCAGATTGCAGAAGTTGCCGGCGGCAGACTCACTCCTATGTGGCTTGACGTTGACAAGGAAAAGCAGTCCGCAAAGGTTACCCGCAGCTTTGCACGCGAGGATCTCGACTTTGAGATTGCTGAGCACCTGATTATCGAGCTGTATTCTAAATAATTGCCGTGGAAATTCGCGACGGCTTGCTTATCCAGGCGGCGTAATAACGGATTTACTGAGAGCATACAGATATTTAGTGCAGTTATTTTTAATTCATACTCGGGGTTTTCGATTAAGCTGAAGAAAACCTGTCAATACTGAGTTATACCGGTAAGAGCGTGATTTAAAATTAACAGGAATACGGCGAGCTGAATGCCTAAAGGCTTTTGGCGCTGCACAATACGGATAATTAAGGTTAAGCGGCAAGGAGGATTTTCCTTTTTACCGTGACAGACAAGCTTGCGGGGAGGGTTACCAATGCTTGAAAAAATCGAAAAGCTCAATATCGAGACCTTTAAGCTAAGGTCGGACGGAACTTATGGAATGTTCGTTCTGGAGCCTCTTCAGAGCGGATATGGAAACACCCTGGGCAACAGCCTTCGCAGGGTGCTGCTCTCCTCATTGCCGGGAGTTGCTGCGACGTCGGTTAAGATTGACGGCGTTCAGCACGAGTTTTCAACCGTTCCCGGTGTAAAAGAAGACGTTACTGAAATCATTCTTAATATCAAAGGATTAAGAGCAAAAATGTACGGCGAAGCCCCCAAGACGATTTATATCGAAGCTGAGGGCGAGTGCGAGGTAACTGCCGGCGATATCAAAACCGACAGCGAGGTTGAAATCCTCGACCCCGGAATGCACATCGCAACTCTTGGCGCAGGCGCGAAGCTGTATATGGATATCACTCTCGACAGAGGCAGAGGCTATGTTTCGGCGGAGCAGAACAAAAATCAGCTCCAACCCGTTATCGGCGTAATCCCGATTGACAGCATCTATACACCCGTGTTGAAGTGCAATTATACGGTTGAAAATACCCGCGTTGGTCAGAGAACCGACTATGAGAAGCTCATAATCGAAATCTGGACCGACGGCACAATCTCCGCGAAGGAAGCTGTTTCCTATGCGGCGAAAATTCTTATCGAGAGGCTCACGCTGTTTGCGGAGCTTTCCGATGAAACCAATCCTCAGGAGCTTATGGAAACGCGCGAGGAAAGCCGCAAGGACAAGGTTCTCGAGATGACTATCGAGGAGCTGGAGCTTTCTGTTCGTTCGTTCAACTGCCTGAAGAGAGCCGGCATCAACACCGTCGAGGACCTTGTAAACAAGTCCCCTGAGGATATGATGAAGGTGAGAAACCTCGGAAAGAAGTCGTTTGACGAGGTTAAGGCGAAGCTGCAGTCGCTCGGCTGCGAGCTTATGAACTCCGAGGAGAACAAGTAAAAATTTAACATTTCCCGAAAGGAGAAGATATTATGCCAGGTTCCAGAAAACTCGGCAGAGCAAGTGACCACAGAAAGGCAATGCTCAGAGGTATGGTTACTTTCCTGCTTGAAAACGGAAAAATCGAAACCACGGTTACACGCGCAAAGGAAGTTCGCGCGGAGGCTGAAAAGATGATTTCGCTCGGCAAGGCAAACACGCTTCACACCAAGCGTCAGGTATTCTCGTACATCACCAAGGAAGACGTTGCGAAGAAGCTCATCGACGAAATCGCGCCGAAGTACAACGGCAGAAACGGCGGTTACACCAGAATTTACAAGCTCGGTCCGCGTCGCGGCGACGCAGCTGAGATGGCGATTATCGAGTTGGTTTGATAAGCGCTGCGTCTAACATAGGTTAGATGATAACAAAAGTGAAAAGCTCTCCTTCGGGGGAGCTTTTTTGTCGTAGGATTTGACTTTCGTGAAGAAAAAACCTCGGCTAAAACAACGCCGGCGGCAATTTTTCATAAAAAGAACACAATATTTAGGTTGAAAAATCGTGCAAAAAGTGTTATAATATAATAGAGTAAGTATATTCGTGAAAGGAATTGCTATGAACAGATTTGAAAACAAGCTTTGCCCGATTTGCAGGGCGCGTTTTACCGATAAAGCGGACGTTGTTGTCTGCCCGATTTGCGGAACTCCGCACCATAGGGTTTGCTATGAGATAAGAGGAAAGTGCGGGCTGGAGAACCTGCACGAAAGCGGTTTCGTGTGGAACGGCAGACTCCCCGACGAGCCAGAGCCGATTTACTCTCAGCCGCAAAATCCCTATGAGAACAACACAGAGAATGCTCAAAACACCGCAAATGCGCAAAACGCCGCGGACGTTGACCCTATGTCGCAGATGTTTGGTGACGCGGACGATGGATTTGGCGGTTTCATAAAAAAGCTCAGTGACCCCGCGCTCGGCGAGGACGGCGTGAGTATGAAGGAGCTCACCGCTTACGCGGCGACTTCAGCTTTTCATTACGGACGAGCATTCGATATTTTCCGCACAAATATCGGCGGGAAAAAGCGCAAGGTTTTCTTCAATCTCGCGTCGGGATTTCTTGCGCCCGCATTTCAGTTTTACCGCAAGATGGACATTTTCGGGATAATCGCGATGCTTATTCTGTTGGTACCGCTGGCGATAATGGCGTTTTTCCCGACGGTTATCCAAAATCAAAACATGGTTTTTTTCCTGAATTTGTACAATCTCGCGGGAGTTTTTCTGATGAGCGCGTTCGGTGATTATTTCTACTACAAACACGCGGTCAAGAGCATAATCAAATTCCGCGGGAGCTTTGAGGGCGACACGATGTCGGACGAGTATTATGAAGCGCTTGCCGAAAAGGGAAAGCCGTCGATTTTGCGCGCGGTAATCGGCTTCTTGATGCTGGCGCTTTGCGCGAGCACGATTTTGTGGCTGTCGGGTTATTACGAGAAACTCGCCGGCATAGTTTAAGACAAAGGAAAAGGGCTTATGAAGCGTCGGCTGGAACAATTTTACGCGGCGTTCGGCGACAGGGGCGTAATGTTCATACTTTACGCCTTTTCTGTGGTCGTAAACGCGCTTATGACAATGTGTATGGAGTTACCCGCGGTTTTCCCCGAGGAAATAAGCGCCGCGGGCATTGCCGCGTTTTATTCGGGGAAAAACTGGGCGGATATGCTCGGACAAATCGGCGTGCGGGGCGGTTATATTCAGTCGCTTCTGTACACGCCGCTGTTTTTGGTTTTCGACAATCCTTACGTTTTGTACAAGGCAATGCTTGTCGTAAACGCGCTGATTGTGAGCTTTATCCCGCTGATTTCGTATCACCTGGCGACAAAGCTTGGTGTAGAACGCGTTCGGCAAAAGCTCTTGGCGGCGCTCTCGTGCGGAATGTACGTTTCGGTGCTTTCGCGCTCGAAGTTCATCATGGGCGACGCGATTTCCTGCCTGATGGTGTGGATTTTGATAATGTGCGTATTTGCGGCGTGGGACAAGAAAAACCGCTACACGCGCTTCACGATGTCCATACTCACGGGCTTTTTGTGCGCGGTGGCATTTGCGGCGAATGCGGGGCTTATCGCGGCGGTTGTGGCGATAGTTTTGACGGTGATAATCGCGCGGGTTTTCTTCAAGGAAAAGCTGATGAACATACCTGCATTCGGGTTATCGCTTGCGGTGTCGTTTGTCGCGGAGCATTTCGCGAGAATTCTGGTTATGCGTTCTGCGGCAAATTCCGCCGAGGAAACGCTGTACATTCAAGGAAACTTCTCGGGTGCGCTGGAGCGGATTTTCGGTGAAATCTACACGTTTATGACCGAGAGCTTTGGAATGGGCGCGCTTGCGGCGGCGCTTTTTGCGGCGATAATTTTCGCGTGGATAAGAGAGGGCATCAAGAACAAGGAAACCGTGCTCGAAAACGGCACAAAGGTCTACGAGCCGGTTAAGCACAAGTACAACATTCGCTTGACAATTCTCGCGCTTTATCAGTTCATCACGGTTGTTCTCCTAACGGTCGTGCTGCCGATAATCTCGTTCACGGGGCTTAACACCTCCGCAGGAATAGGCGAGCGCACGCAGGTTTTTGCGCCTGTCGCGCTGTTTTTCGTGTTGATTTTCGTGTTCAGATATTCGATGGATATCAGAAAGCTGCTCCTCGGAACGGGAATTTACGCTTACGCCTGCCTTTGCTTTGCGCTCACGAACAGTCACACGATACTTGCGGCGGTTCAGGGCAAGCTCCCCGAGCTTACGCCGTTTCGTTTCGGAGAGGACATTTTGTCCGAACCCACGGCAATGAGCTATATTATAATGTCCTCGTGCGTTTTCTCGGTTTTTGTGCTGCTGATTGTGTTCACGTCCTGCGCGAGAAAATACATCACGCGGTTTGTTTCGATAACGATGCTCGGGATACTCATCTACAACACCGCCTATTCTGCGTTTATGTATCTCCCGAGAACCGCGGAGCATTTCGCCGAGGAGCGGGAACCGTATAAAAAGGTCGGCGAGCTTTTGTACAACGACTCGCAGTCGCCGCCGATTATTGTTTACGAAACCGACAAGGAGCTTGCGGCGGCGCTTCAGTTCCTCAAATTAGAGGCTTCGGTCAAGGTAATCAAAAAGACCGACAAAGTGCCCGAGTCCTGTCTGCTTGTGGTAAAGAGCGGCGTTAAAGCACCGTTTGAGGGCGGTTCCTACGATATCGTGGGAAAAACCGACGTGTACACGGTTTACGCTTACGGCGAGAGCGCGCGCGATTTCATTCGTTACAGCTCGGCGTCGGCGGGCGGCTCACCGCAGTCAAACGCGTCAAATTCGTAACAGAAAAGAGTGGTAAAATGCCTGTTTTCAAAAAGGCAAAACGCGAGTCCCCCGCGAGAACTCTCGTGCTGGGATTTTTGATAATAATAGCAGTCGGAACGCTGCTGCTTTGCTTGCCGGCGGCGTCGAAATCGGGAAAATTCACATCGATTTTCGACTGCCTTTTCACGGCAACCTCAGCTGCTTGCGTAACGGGACTTGTTGTCGTGGACACCTGGGCTTACTGGTCGATTTTCGGGCAGATTGTGATTGCGCTGCTGATACAGGTCGGCGGTCTGGGATTTGTGACGTTAATCACGTTCTTCAACGTGGCGATGGGCAAAAAGCTCGGCTTTCGCACGCTGAAAAGCGCGTCCGAGGACTTGACCGAGAGCAGCTTCCAGAACGGCAGAAAAATCTTTATACGAATTGTAAAATATTCGCTGATATTCGAGGCAACGGGCACGCTTATAATGTCGTTTGCGCTTTTCCCGAAATACGGCGGGTACGGAATCTGGATGGCAGGGTTTATGAGCATAACCGCTTTCTGCAACGCGGGCTTTGACCTTGCGGGAATGGAAGGCGAGTTTTCGAGCCTGATTTCGTTCCAGGACAATCCTGCGGTGCTGATAACGATAGCGATGCTGATAATTCTCGGCGGACTTGGATTTATCGTGTGGGAGAATTTTCTCACGTTCCGCGAGAGCAAAAAGCTGTCGCTTCACACGAGAACGGTTCTTGTGATGACGGGCGCGCTAATCCTCGCGGGCACGCTGTTTTTCCTGTTCTCCGAGTGGAACAACCCGAAAACTCTCGGGAATATGAGCTTTGGAGAAAAGCTGCTGAACGCGTTTTTCTCGTCGGTAACGACAAGAACAGCGGGCTTTGACAGCATATCGATGGGCGATATGTCGGAGTTCTCGCAGCTGGGAACGATACTTCTGATGTTCGTGGGAGCGGCTCCGGGCTCAACGGGCGGCGGCGTTAAGGTCACGACGCTGATGGTTGTGATAGTGACGGTTGTGTCCTACATACGCAACAAAAACGACGTTGAGCTTTTCCGCCACAAGCTGAACAAGCTGGTTATTTACCGCACGGTTGTAACGCTTGCGCTGTCGATGACGGCGGTCGGGATATGCTTTGCGGCGCTGTATTTCTCGATGCCGAGTGACGCGGGCGCGGGTTCGGGCGCGGTGCAGTGCCTGTTTGACGCGGTTTCTGCATTCTCGACGACGGGGCTTTCTGCGGGAGCAACCGCGCAGGCGGGCTTCCTCGGAAAATGCGTGTTGATAGTGACGATGTTCTTAGGGCGCGTGGGACCGGTTTCCGTGATAATGTCGCTTGTGATGAACACGCAGAACCGCAAGAATATCGTAGTTCCCGAGGGAGATATCTTGATAGGTTAACGCGCAAATCTCTGCAAATATCCGCGCGTGCTGCGATTTGACACGGTTTCCGCATTCTCAAAAACGTGATATGAGCAGCGGCGCAGAGCCGTTTGACAGTACCGGCAGAAACCGCGTGAGCGGCGGCAAAGAAACGCGTTTTCTCGATAATGCCGCCGTTGATGAACACGCAGAACCGCAAGAATATCGTAGTCCCCGAGGGAGATATCTTGATAGGTTGACGAGTTGGCGAATCGTGGCGGTTAGTTGCAACGAGCGGCGCTCGTTTAACGCGGTATCGACGTTCTCGGCAACCGGAATTTCTGCTGTGTGAACCGATTTTTCGGGAGAAGTGTGCGGATAGCGGCGACAGATTAACCAACAAACAAATTTTGACGGGTGAAAAGATGTACGAAACCTTTGATTTGGGAAAGATAAAAATGTATGTGTCTGCCGACCACCGTTTCGGCACGGACGCGTTTTTGCTTGCGAAGTACGCGAATGTGCGCCGCGACAGCGTTGTCGTTGACTTGTGCACGGGCTGCGGTATAATTCCGCTGATTTTCTGCAAGAACACGCCGCCCGCGAAAATTTACGCGATTGACATTCAGGAAGAAGCAATCGATTTGCTCAAAACGACAATCACCGAGAACAGTCTCTCGGACGTGATTTCCCCGATTTTATGCGATTTGCGGGAGCTTTCGCAGGACTTGATAACGTTTGAGTGCGCGGACATCGTGACCGTAAACCCGCCTTATATGACGGACGGCTCGGGCGCGGAGCGGCTGTCGAAAGCGCAGGCGATTGCGCGGCACGAGCTTATGTGCAACATCAACGATGTGTGCAGGGCGGCGGCAAGGCTGCTGAAATACGGCGGCTTGCTGAAAATGTGTCACCGTCCCGAGCGGCTTGCGGACGTGATTTGCGCGATGCGGGAGAGCGGAATTGAGCCGAAGCAGATAACTTTCGTTCAAAACACCGCGCGCGAAAAGCCGTGGCTTTTCCTTGTGAGCGGGAAAAAGGGCGCGGCGGCGGGAATGGTTGTGGAGAAGCCGTTTGTTTTGCGAAACGATGATTTGAGCTACTCGGAGGACTACGCGAGGATTTATGAGTGATTTTGGGAAGCTGTCGGTTGTGGGAACGCCGATAGGGAATTTTTCGGATTTCAGCCCGCGCGGCGAGGAAACGCTCCGAAACGCCGATTACATTGCCTGCGAGGACACGCGGGTGACGGCTAAGCTGCTGACGAAATTCGATATAAAAAAGCCGCTTTTGTCGTACTACAAGCCGAAGGAGATTGAGAAGAGCGAGAAAATCATCGCGCTTTTGCTTGACGGGAAAAACGTCGCGCTGGTATCGGACGCGGGAATGCCGTGCGTTTCGGACCCAGGGTATATTTTGGTGAAGAAGTGCTACGAGCTGGATATTCCCGTTGAGGTGATACCGGGCGCAAATGCCGCGGTCTGCGCGGTTGCGCTGAGCGGGCTTGAAGCGGCGCGGTTTACATTTGAGGGCTTTTTGCCCGTTGAGAAAAAGGAGCGTTTCGAGCGGCTTTCCGAGGTGAAAAACCTACCGCACGCGCTTGTTTTTTACGAAGCGCCGCACAAGCTGAAGTCAACGCTCGGCGACATGGCGGAGGTTCTCGGAGCGGACAGAAACGCAGCGCTTTGCCGTGAACTCACGAAAATCCACGAGGAAACGCTCCGCGGCACTCTCGGCGAGCTTTTGTCGCATTATGAGGACAATGAGCCGCGCGGTGAATACGTTATCGTTATCGAGGGCAAGCCGCCCGAGAAAACGACTTTTTCGGTTGAAGAAGCGGCGGCGGTTGCCAAAAAGCTGATTGAGGAGGGCGCGAAAACCTCGGACGCCTGCAAAGAAGCCGCCAAAATCACGGGCGTATCAAAGCGCGAGATATACGCGGCGGTTTTGGGCGAGGATTGAGCGTTGCCGAAAAGCCGCGCTTGACATATTTCTCAAATAGTGGTATAATAAGTTAAAGGTTGAGTTATCCGAAAGGAGATTTTTATGAAAGTTTTAAAAGAAGCAAAAGAGAATTTTGGTCCCGCAGCAAAGGTTGTTGTGCCGATTATCACTGCGGTAATCGTTGTGGCGGCGGCTGTTGCGTACATTTGCTTAAAGCTCGCCGATGAAATCCGCTACAATGAAAAGTGGAAGGACTACGACGAGTGCGGCTGGCACTGATAGTTTTTGATGAAAACCATAAAGCTGCCCGACGGTCGTGAGATTTCATACGAGTTGACGCGAAAGCGCGTGAAAAACATAAATTTTCGCGCAAGAGAGGACGGGATTGTTGCGGTTTCGGCAAATTCCCGCGTGACCGTCAAGCAAATCGAGGATTTTCTCATAGAACGCGCGGATTTTTTCTTCAAAGCGTTTGAGAAGCTCCAAAAGCGCACTTGTGAAAACAACACAAATTCCCGCCTTGTGCGATATCTGGGGCGGGATTTTCCCGTGAGGGTTATCGAGAATTCGCGGGAGATTGCCGTGATTGACGAGAACGAGTGCCGCGTGTTTACGAAGAGCACCGATGAGGATTACATAGCGGCACTGCGCGAGAAGGCGGTTTTAACGCGGTTTGCGGCGCTTTGTCGGGAGCTTGACGCGGAGGTGCGCGAGAGGCTTCGGGAAAAGGGCTTTGAGCCGCCGCTGACGCGAATTTCGATTAAGGATATGAAATCACGCTGGGGGAGCTGCTCGTACACGCGCGGGCACATTTCGATAAACAGCCGCCTTGCCGCTTACCCGCGCGACACGATTTTGTCGGTGTTCTATCACGAATACGCGCACTTCTGGCACCACGACCACTCTCAGAATTTTTACCGCTTTCTGCTTGAAATCTACCCCGACTATTACGTCCACAATAACGTTTTGAAACAACATTAACCCGCTTCCCTAAGGAAACGGGTTTTCTGGTCGGAGAGCTGATTTACAAAATCCGCTTGCAAAGCGGGGAGCGCTCTGCCGCAAATATAATCTCAGCCGTATTGTTATACAAAAATCCCGCCCTTTTTGAGAGCGGGATTTGTTTGTTAAGAAATAACGCGAGCAGCTGAGTTTGCGTAGCTCTTTGCCGTGCTGATTGTCAAGCTGATATTGCTTGAGAAGGACGAAGCCGATGTCTTGGGCAGGCTTGAGCAGGTCTTGAGGAAGTTGTTGAGCGCATTGTAAGCGTTGTCAACATATTTAAGCGCGCTGCTGTAATCGCTTGATACACCGTTGAGCATTGTTGAATAAGCCTTTGCTCTGCTTGCGTAGCTAAGTGCCGAAGCATACGCCGAAACATCAGCCGACAGCGTGTTGAACGCCTTTCTCTCAAACGAGTCAAGACCGGAAAGCTGGCTCTGGAGGAGCGAAAGCTGGGTGGTGCAGTTCTTGATTGCGGAAACCGCGTCGCTTATCATAGCCGCATAAGCGCTGTTTTTGTAGGCGGCGGTGTAGTTTGTGGTGAACTTGCTGAGGTTGAGGCTGCTCATAGTCGAGGTAACCATCGCAGCATACGACTGGCAGTTCTTGGTGAACGAAGAATAACCGCCCTTGGGAGAGGTTATGTAATTATAATACAAATCGTATTTTGATTTGAGCGTCTTGAGAGAGGAGTAAAGCGAACTGAACTCTCTGTTTGCGGGCGACGCGGAGCTTATCGCGCGTTCAACGCTTGATTTGCCGGAGCTAAGGTTGCTGAGCATATTTGTGGCAAATTTTGTGGTGTAGAAAGTCTGGATTGCTTGCTCGTTGCTTTCGGTGGAGGTGTTCATCGCGTAAACAACGTGCTGAGAGAACGCGTCCATTTTGCCGACTTCGCCTGCAATCAGCTCTGCTGCGTACATAATCTTTTCGCGGTCCTGTTCAAGCGCTTTGAGCTTAACATCCGTGGTAACTGCGGGATTAGTCGAAGAGCTTGATGAAGATTTGGAGCTGCTGCTTGTTTTGGTTGAAGAAGAGGACTTTGACGATGACGAAGAAGCGGAAGAGGAGCTGCTTGATGAAGAAGACTCAGTGGAGCTTGACGAAACGGAAGAAGAGGTTTCGGCGGAGCTTGAAGAGGACGATGAAACAACGCCGGAGTTTTCGGAGCTTGTGGACGAGCTGCTCTCGGGAGGCGTGATAACGCTTGACGAGGAGCTTTGAGATTCTCCGCCGATGGGAGGATTAGAGGTTGTATGACGCCACGGCTGAACGAGGAACAGAACTGCCGCTGCTACGCCGACAATACCACCCAAAATTGCGTTAAACTTTGCGAGCGGGATTTTCCCGAACACCATAACGGACGGCTTGCTTCCGTTCTTTGAGGGAGCGGATTTCGGGGGAACGTAAGCGCCCTTGTATGTAGCGCCGCAGTTTTTGCAGAATTTCTCGGTATCGTACATATCCTGACCGCAGGTTCTGCAGTAAACGAGATTGCCCTTGGGGGTTTCCTCGTCGGGATTTTGTTCGGGAGCGTTGTCCTGAGGTCTGTTCGGACGTCTGAAGTCCATATCCACGACGGGCTGTCTTGCTGCCGTTGCAACAGCAGCCGCTGCGGGCTTATTATCTTCGGTTTCCTCGGGAATGGGAGCGGTTTCTGCGATAAAGCCCATTTCCTCGGGTATAAAGTCATCAATTTCCTGCTCGGCGGGATTTTCCTCGGTAACAGGTTCTTTAGTTGATTCTTCGGACATAGGTTCAACCTCTTTTTCAATTTCTTCTGCGGGAGTTTCGGCAGCCGCTTGCGAGATTTCCTCGACAGGTTCAACCTCCGGCTGTTCAACAAAGACTGATGTCGGTGCTTCTGCTGCGGGTTCTTCAACGGGTTTAACCTCATCAACCGCCACGGAAACCGGCTCAACCTCAGGCTGTTCATCAAAGAACGAGGTCGGCGCTTCTTGCGCGGGTTCATCAACAGCCACCGCTACGGGTTCAACCGCGACAGGTTCTTCGACAGGAGTTTCCGCGATATCCTCGACAGGCGCAACCTCATCGACAGCCACCGCCACGGGCTCAACCGCAACGGGTTCTTCGGCAGGAACTTCCGCGATTTCCTCAACAGGCTCAACCTCATCGACAGCCACCGCGACAGGTTCAACTGCGACAGGTTCAACCTCCGGCTGTTCGACAAAGACTGATGTCAGCGCTGCTGCGGGTTCTTCAACGGGTTTAACCTCATCATCATTCACCGCAGTAACGGACGGCGCACCCGGCTCTTCCATTGAATTTCCGAGGAACGAGTACGGGTCGAGGGAAACGTCCGCGCTATGGTCTTCATCCATCGAGCAGCCTTCGATAACCGGCACTGCACCGTCTGAAATCGGGATATCCTCATCGGAAACATCGCTCATCGAGAAATTCTCAACCTTGCGGGTTTCACCGTCTTTGGGTTCCTGTTGACGAACGGTGCCGCTTGACTTGCTGATTGCGGGCATTTCGCTTGAGGAAGCGCTGAAATTCGAGATTTGCTGGTTGAGTATAGCCATATCGTTTGCGGAATAGCTGTTTGAGCCAAACAAATTCTCGGTTTCCTCGGCGTTGTCGAAAGCCGACGGCATACCTCCGCCCATGAAGCTGTTGAGCTGATTTAGGTCATTGTTCGAGAAATCCCCGATACCTCCGCCGAAAGCGTTAAAGCTCCCGTCGAGGTTCATCGGGTTGTTGTTAATAAGCGGAACGGAGTGCTGCGACGGCTTATCGCTGATTTTCATTCCGCATTTTTCGCAGAAATCGAGGTTATGCTGCATTCTCATACCGCAGTTCGGGCAGAAAACAAGCGTTCCCTCGTCCTTGTTTGAGCCGATAGGTTCAATTCCCGGCATTGACGCTTGAACATCGCCGCTGTTCTCCTCGGGAGCGCCGGCGGTTTTCTCCGAGTTTTCGGCTTTTTCGGACAAATCCTCGGACGTTTCGCCGCTTCTTCCGGGCAGACCGCCTTCTTCGAGAACCTCGGGAGGCACAGGTGAGCCGCATTCAATGCAGAACGAGTATCCCCTTATTAGTTGTTTACCGCAGTTTTCGCAAAACATATAATTCCTCCCGCTGTTAAATTTTGTCAATTTTGTTCAGAGGCGACAAAAAAGTCGTAGAAATTGCTTAATTTCATCTGTATGGAATAATTTGCTATGATAACATACAGATTTTTCATTCAAATACATATTTTATTATACAATAATTTTTGCCTGTTGTCAATTCTTTTCATAATAATTGTACAAATAATGCAATAATTGACTTTGTTTTTGTGCTAAATAACAGAAAAATACAGCCCCGCGAAAATCCCCGCGGCAATCGCGCAGGCTGCGATTATCGGAGCGTTCACTTTTCCCAAATTTTGCGAAGCGCCGCGTGAAAAAACGCCGCAGTTGTTCAACCGCGGCGGGTAATAATTGATTTTATTCTCGCTGATTTCAATTTTTCAGATAACCGAGAAATACAGTCCCGCGAAAATCCCCGCGGCAATCGCGCAAACTGCTGTCGAAACAAGGCACATTACAATGTGCTTGACCGTAAACGTGCGCCCAACGCTCTGCTTCTCCTCGGGAGCGGCGCTTTTCATCGGAACGTTCACATTTGCCGCGTTTTGTGCGGCATTCGGTGCGGGTTTAGCGGGTGAGCGAGAATTTACATTTTCGGCAATTCGCCGCTGCGTTAAACAACAGAGAAATACAGCCCCGCAAAAATCCCCGCGGCAATCGCGCAAACTGCTGTCGAAACGAGGCACATTACAATGTGCTTGACCGTAAATGTGCGTCCAACGCTCTGCTTCTCCTCGGGAGCGGCGCTTTTCATCGGAACGTTCACACTTGCCACGTTTTGTGCAGCATTCGGTGCGGGAGCAGCGCCGCGCGGGTTTATCGGCTGGGGCTGGGGGTAAGCGTAGGGGTTTCTCGGGTAACCGTAGGGGCTTGACGGCATAGGGTTTCTCACGGGCGAAACGCTGTTCACGGGAGCAACGGGCGCAATCGGTGAAATCGGCGCGGTCGATGAGGTCGGTGCTGTCGGGACAACCGGCGGAATGGGGATTTGCGGTGCTGCGGGCTTTGCCGTGGTGTTCTCGGGAGCGTTTTCGGCGGGTTTCTCGGAAAGCACCTCCGAAATCACGCTTGAAATCTCGTCCGGTTTCTCGGAAAGTGCGCTTGTGATATCGGCGGCGTCCTCGATTTCAAGCTAACCGTTTTCGGCAGAATTTTCCGAGATTTTGTCGGAAATTTCCTCGATAGAGCGCGGCGCGGTGTTTGCCGGCGTCCCGCAGAAGCAGCAGAATTTCACGCCGTCGGGATTTTCTTTTCCACAATTCATACAGTACATAAAAACAACTCCTTTTTATCAATTAACCACGGTCTGCAAGCCGTTATTGTTACGCACATAGTCGAAGAGGTACTGCTGCGCGATACCCTCGATACCCTTTGTACAGTCGGGAAGCCCGTTCGGGTAAAACTGCGCCATAAGCCGCTTCACCCAGACGTCGCGCGGGAACGCGTCCGTTTTGTGGAACGCAAAAAGCAAAACGCAGTCCGCAACCTTGTCCCCGACGCCCGTGATGATTTTCAGCTTCTCGCGCGCCTGTTCAAGAGGAAGCGAGTCTATTTCCGCGAAATTTATCACGCCGCTGTTAACCTTTTCAACCGCGTCGGCTATGTAACGCGCGCGAAAGCCCGCCCGAAGCGGCGCTAAATCCTCGGCGGTTATCCCGCGCAGCTTTTGTGCTGTCGGAAAGGCAAAGCCGCCGTCGATTTTCTCGCCGAAGCTCTCGCAAAGCCGCCCGATAATACCCGAAATGCGCGGAATGTTGTTGTTTTGGGAGATGATAAAGCTGATGAGCGTTTCAAACGGCTCCTGGCGCAGTATCCTAATTCCCGCCGAACAGCGGCACGCCTCGCTTAAAGTTTTGTCCGCGGAGAGCCTTTTTATGTATTCCGAGTAATTTGTTTCCAAATCGAAATACTCCCGCGCCTCTTTGTCGGAAAAGCCCGTGATTTCGGCAAATTCGCCGTTTTCGCACACCGTTATTTTTTTGCCGAACACAATCCCCGAAAACCCGCCGTTTTCGTCCTCGCTCCAGCGGAAGCACTGCCCGCAGAGGAAGGTTTTTCGAGGGTTAAGCTCGGATAATTTAATTTTTATTTTCATTTTTTTCAAAAACCCCTTGATTATTTACTTTAATTATAATACAATATAAGATAGAATGCAATAGTTTTAGATTATTTTGCGGAGGAAATATGAGAGAAAGTTTGCTGACGATACCGATAAACGAGGTTTTTGAGCCGAGGTGCGGCTGCCCGATTTGCCGTATGAGAAACTCGGTCGAGGAGCATATATGCGAGTACATAATGGGTGCGGCGATGATGGAGCCGGACGTCCGCGAGGAAACGAACGAGCTTGGTTTTTGCCTCACGCATTTCAATATGCTCCTGAAGCAAAACAACCGCCTGTCGCTTGCGCTTATGCTCAACACGCATCTGGCTCAGCTCCGCGAAGAGGTTCTCGACAAGAAGGACGGCTTGTTCAACAAGGGCGCAAAGGCAAAAAAACTCTCCGAGGCAAAGGAAACCTGTTTTGTGTGCTCAAAGGTTGATTGGGGCGTTAATCACATGCTGGAAACGGTTTTCACAATGTTCAAGAACGACGAGAGTTTCCGAAAGCTCTATTCCGCGCAGGAGTATCTTTGTATGCCGCATTATCAAAAGCTGATGTCGGCGGCTGCGAGCAAGCTGAAAAAGGACGATTTGAAGGCTTTTCAAGAGGCAACGGACGAGCTTGTCGGAAAGTACGCGAAGGCTCTGAACTCCGATGTAAAGGAGTTTTGCGACAGCTTCGACTATCGAAACGCAGGCAAGCTCCACAATGAAGATATGGAGCACGTCAGAAGTTCGATTGAACGGGCGATTGAGTTTCTCACGTCAAGAAAACCGAGCGAAAAATAAAGGGATTTGGTACAGATAAATGGATATTTTAGCAATAGAAAGCTCCTGCGATGAAACAGCGGCGGCTGTTGTCCGCGACGGCCGCGAGATAATCTCGTCCGTTGTGGCAACGCAGATTGAGGAGCATAGATTATACGGGGGAGTTGTCCCCGAGATTGCGTCAAGACGGCACTGCGAGAGCGTAACGGCGGTTGTTTCCGAGGCTCTCGAGAAGGCGGAAAAATCGCTTGACGAAGTTGACGCGATTGCCGTGACGTACGCGCCGGGGCTGGTCGGAGCGCTTCTGGTAGGGGTGAATTTCGCGAAGGGACTTGCTTTTTCGACAGGCAAGCCGCTTGTTCCCGTACACCACATTCGCGGTCACATCGCGGCAAACTATCTCGCCCACAAGGAGCTTGAGCCGCCGTATATGTGCCTTGTGGCTTCGGGCGGAAACAGCATTATAGTGCGGGTTCTCGACTATACAAAATTCGAGCTTATCGGTCAGACGGTTGATGACGCGGCGGGTGAGGCTTTCGACAAATCCGCGCGCGCGATGGGTTTTCCGTACCCGGGCGGCGCGTTTATCGACAAAGCGGCAAAAACGGGTGACGCGGCGAAATACAAGCTCCCGAAACCGCACACGGTAAACCCGTATGACTTCAGCTTTTCGGGGCTGAAAACCGCCGTGATAAATCTTATCCACAACACCGAACAGCGCGGCGAAGAGCTTGATATAAACAGCCTTGCTGCGTGTTTTCAGAAGACCGTGAGCGAAATTCTCACGGACAAATTCATTGGAGCGGCGCGCGAGTTTAACTGCAAGAAAATCGCGCTTGCGGGTGGAGTTGCGGCAAACGGCGGGCTTCGCGAAACGCTTCAGGCTGCCGCCGATAAAAACGGAATGGAGCTGTTTATACCGCCGATTTCGCTTTGCGGGGACAATGCCGCGATGATAGGCTGTCAGGCGTTTTACGAGTACCGAGAGGGAAAAATCGCGGGCACGGACTTGAACGCATACGCGACAATGCGGCTTGACAGCGTGGTTTATTGAGAGCGAGCGGCTTTTCGGGAACGGAAATTCTCGCCGTGCAGTGCCGCGATGACAGCGTTCTGCGAGTACTGCGCCGGCTGGACAACATTATTTGGTGATAAAATGGGCAAATTTTTTCGGCTGATTTTTGTGATGTCGGGGAGCGAGGTTATGGAGGCGGGCAGGGAGCTTTGCCGAACCGCTTCAAATCCCGAGGAGAAAAAAGCCGCGGCGGCTTTCCAAAGAGTGTTTTACGGCACGGTAATTCTCGCGGTGCTGTTGGTTATCGCGCTTTTGGTTGTGATGTTCTTGAACAACCCGTTTCTCGCGAGCGGCGACAGGCGTTACGGCACGGTTCAGAGCAACGGGAGTATCCGCTACGTTCAGAATGTCAACAAATACGCGAGTGCCGAGGAGCTCGGGCTTTCCGAATTCGAGCTGAAAAGCGGCGACCGCGTGATAATTTTCTTCGACAAGGATGACAATATCAAAGCGGCATATCCAAAGGATTTTTACGAAAGCTACACGGAAAACCGCGTTATGATAATCGTCCGGACGGCTTTGCTGGGGCTTACGGTGCTGCTCGTTTACGCTTTTGTGATTTGCCGGGTAACGCCGTTCGGAAGACCATGGTATCTGTATTGCCGAGAGATAAAGCTGCTCGGGCAGCCGAAGCTGTCGAAAGCGCAAAACGCGGTGATTTACGCGGTTTCGGTTGTCGCGGCGCTTGCGATTTGCGCTCCGCAGATTATGAAGATTACCGATGAAATCCGCAGATTACAGCAAATCAACGAATTCGGCGCGAAAATAAAAACGGTACAGCAGGCTGCCGACAAAGCGGGTGAGATAACCGACAAGCTCGACAGCGTTTCGGAAAATCTCGCCGAAAACAGCGCGCTTGAGGACGCGAAAAGCGCTGTCGATAAAGTTAACGAGATTAAGGACAGTCTTAAAAATACACAACAGAGGTGACTTTTTTGAAGAATATCGTTTTGATAGGAATGCCCGCGGCGGGAAAATCCACAATCGGTGTAATTCTCGCGAAAACGCTGGGTTTTGAGTTTATCGACACGGATTTGATTATACAAAAGCAGACGGGGCGGCTGCTTCAGGATATAATCGACAAGGACGGTCTTGACCACTTTTGCATTTGCGAGGAACGCGCCGTGATGTCGGTGAAAAATAAGGGAAACGCGGTTGTCGCGACGGGCGGGAGCGCCGTTTACAGCAGGGACGCGATGAAACATCTGAAGAAATCCTCGGTTATCTACTATCTTTCCTTGCCGACGGAGGAGCTTCTCTCGCGGCTTCACAACATCAAAACGCGCGGAATTGCGATGCGCCCGGGTGAAACGGTTGACGAGGTTTTCGCGCACAGGAAGGCGCTTTACGAGGAGTACGCGGATATCACGGTTGAATGCTTCGGGAAAACAACCGAAGAGCTTGTCGCGGAGATTATGGATTATCACAGGATTGTAGGAGCGGAAGAGGTGTGAGATGTCGGAAGTTGTCGAAAATTCCCCCGAAAAACAGCCGAGTCTGAAAGCGGGCTTCAAAAGGCTTTGCATTCGGCTGGGGCTTATGATAATCGTGATTTTCGTATCGCGCGGGATAAGCTCGATTGTGCTGTCGCTTATCAGCCCATCGCTTGCAAATCTCGGCGGGACTGGCGCATACTGCGTTCAGACAGCGTTTTCGCTGGTGTTTTTGTACTGCATACCGATGATTGCCACGGCGCTGCTGCTTAAAACGCCAATTCGCGAGATGAACAAAAAAATCTACACAAAGCCGAAGTATTTCGGGAGCGCGCTCGGAATGTTCCCTGCGTTTTACTCGCTTGCGATTATCGTGAATTTGCTCACGATGTGGATTACGAGCCTGTTCAAAACCACGAATTTCAACGACTCGTTCAACACGGTAAACGAGCTTTCCGCGCCGAATTTCACCTGCGGAATTATCCTGTTCGTGCAGATGGTTGTCATCGCGCCGATTTTCGAGGAATTCTGGTTTCGCGGAATGGTTTTGGAGAGCCTGCGCCCTTACGGAAACGGCGTTGCGATATTCATTTCGGCATTTCTTTTCGGGCTTACGCACGCGAATTTCGCGCAGTTTTTCTACGCGGCGCTGATGGGAATTTTTCTCGGTTACATTGCCGTTTCAACCAAAAGTGTGGTCACGACAACGATTATGCACGCGATTTTCAACTCGTTCTCGGCGTCGGTTTTGCTTTTGCTGACGGACAAATCGGTCGCGGAGTTCCTCGGCTTGGCGCTTCGCGGCATCACGGGCGAGTTTACACCTGCGGTTGTGATTTATCTCGTGGTTGTGTGCATAATGCTGCTGACGGCGGGCGTGGGGCTTGTGATGGCGTGCTTTAAGCTCGCGAAAATCAAGAAATACAAGGTTCCCGTGGTTCAGGAGGAGCTTTCCGCGAAAAAACGCTGGGCGATTTTCTTCACGGCGGTCACTGTCATCATCGGGCTTGTGCTTGCCGCGGATTGCTTTACGGTAAGGTTTATTCCAACGCAGATTTACAATATTTTACACAACATTTGGAGGTAATTTTTATGGATGACAAACAGCCAAAAGTCAGCTTACGCAAAACGCAAAGTCAGAGCTGGACGGACCCGGCAACTGGCGAAATATATCCCGGCGGCAACCCGAATGTGGTCCCTCAGCCAACTCAAAGCAATTTCTCGCAGCCGCAGAGCAGCTTCAACCAGCCTTACCCCCAGCAAATTCCGCAAAATAATTTCGCCCAGCCGCAGCCTATCCAACAGCAGAATATCTCGGTTATCCCATCGAGCAATGTTGAGGTTTATCCTAACGGAAACGCTCCTCAGCCGTATCAGAACGTGCTTCAGCCGGGAATGAAATTCTGCAAGTTCTGCGGGCAGCAAATTCCGATGGAAGCGGTTTTGTGCGTGAAATGCGGGCGGCAGGTTGAGCAGCTGCAAGGAATGCAGACCGTCAATCCGCAGGTTGTCATCAACAACGCGCCGCAGCCCGTTGTCTATCGCAGCGGCACTCCAAAGGACAAGTGGGTTGCGTTTATTTTGTGCTTTTTCTTCGGTGTTTTCGGCGCGCACTGCTTCTACGAGGGCAGAGTCGGCGCGGGGCTTTTGCGGCTCTTTACTTTGGGATTGTTTGGAATAGGCTGGCTTGTTGACCTGATAACAATTCTCACAAAGCCAAATCCCTATTACGTTTAACCAAGAAAATCTCCCCGCACTCGCTGCGGGGATTTTCGCAAAATTCATTCAAGACAAATTTCAAACGGCTCTCGGAAAATCCAAGAGCCGTTTGCCCGATATTTTTTTGTATTTTAAGAGGTTAGGAGAACATTACTTGATTCCCAAGTATTCGATGAGGACTTGAAGAGCGTCCTTCGCGTTGATGAAGCCGTCGCCGTTGACGTCGGCAACAAGCGGGTTCACACCCTTTTCCATGTCAAGGAAATCCTTGAGGATAGCCAGAGAGTCTTTTGCGTTTGAGATGCCGTCATTGTCCATATCGCCCGCACGGTCGCTGTACTTTCCGAGCATTACGACATACTCGCCCTTTTCGGAAACCTCAAGACCGATTGCCGAGCCGTTTTTGTCAACCTTAACGTTGTCCACGAAAACGAGCTTTCCGTCAACCTTCTTGAAGAGGTTCGCGAATTCACCCGCGTGAGTTGCCTTGAAGTTGATATTCAGCTCGGACTTAACGTTTGTGCCCTTGATGGTGAAGCCTGTTCCGACAGTACCGCGCAGAGCGCTTGTGCCGGTAACGGTTGTCTTTGTAATCGAGAGGTTGGCAGCCTTTGCGTCTTTAGGATCAATGTCAGAGCCGTCGATTGTCCAGCTGAACACCTCGTCAACCTCGAGCGTAACCTCGGCATTTGAGGTCGCGATTGCCTTTACAACGTCAACGGGAACGGTTGTGCCGCCGTTGAGGTTGATTGTTTTGGTTGTGCCATCGGTGAGCTTCGAGATATCGCTTGCAACGTCCGTCCAAGTCTGCGTTTTTCCGTCAACGGTGGGATTCTTTGTAGTCGAAGAAGAACCGCCCGATGAAGAACCGCCGGAAGAACCGCCCGAACCGCCGGAAGAGCCGCCGGAGCTCTTCTTGGTGTACTCAACGGTGATTGTTACATCGTTAATTACCGTGATTGTTGCAGAAGTGCCGCTTTGAGCCGTGCCGTTGACCTTAAGAGCAGCGGTGTATCAGTGGACGCTGGATAAGCAGACAGCACAGGAGTTTATCGCTGCCTTTTCCAAAGCCGAGGGCAGAGAGTTCAAGTCAATGTCAAGCTGTGTAAACGCAATCGGCAGAGCCGCCGCAGCCGAAACCATTGAAAATGCGGTAAAGGCTCTGAACATTTCCGAAGCCGATAGAGCTGCTTTTGAAAAGTCTTTCATATCCATAACGCAGTATTTCATAGCGGCTCGGTGTGAGCTTGGCGGCAAGTTTGATTACAAAAACGCTCCTATGGACTTAACCGCATTTGACCTTGTTCACAGTAAAGCAGAAGCCGAAAAGCTGACGGAGTACGTTCAGATTACTGCAAGACCCGCTTTGTTATCAATGGAGAAATCCATAAATTCTATTATTGCTGAAAGGAGTATGAACTATGGAAGAAATCAGACAGATTTGGTGCGAGGAGGACAAGATGTTCTATCCCGAAATCAAGGAGGAGAACGGCAGGACGTACAAGCTCGACCCGACAACGTTCGTGTATCTGGAGCAGGTGGAGCTGGGTCTGACGGACGAGGAACAGAAGCTGATGAGCGAGCCGATAGACCGCTGGGGCAAAGCGTGGCAGAAGTTTATGACGGAGAATTATCCCGAAGAAATCCCGTCGCTGGAGGGGCGGCTGAAATGGGAGCTGATACCGAGGCAGATAGACAAAGAGGCTTGGGAGATGTGGGAACTCCTGCGGAAACAGTACGCACAGAGCAATCCTCGCCCGAAAACCTCGTTCGTAGAAATAGAGAAATGGGAGAAAACACGCAGCTTCATAGTGGAACACGAGGTAATGGAACAGATAGTTCTTCAGCACAGAGGATAAACAGCACGACAGCGGAGGATAATTCCCCCGCTGTTTCTATTTCCGAATTTATCAGCCTTGCTGCCCGTTCTCTGTATGAGAATACGGCTATCAGAAATGCACACGCAAATTCTGATAAGGAGAGTTTCGCCCTTGAGGTAGAAACCGTCGCAAACAGCTACTATACAAGGCTCATTACCGAACGTGAAAGCTCGGAATACTCCGTTGAACAGCTTGCTCCGCTCTACAACAGATTTCAGCAGGATAAGGCTTTCAAGTCAGAGGTTATTTCATCGCTTACCGAACAGCTTGACGAAACTCTCTCAAGCCTTGAGGTTACAAGAAGCAAGGCTGCGGAGCTGGGTATTCCTTTTTCAGACCGTCCCTATAATTCAGAGGAAGAAGATAACCCCTATGCCTATGACGGCAGTATGAGCATTGAGGACAGCCGAAAAGTTGCTGACGCAAATAATCTGC
>SFLN01000116.1 GCA_004554555.1 [Eubacterium] saphenum
GCCATATTTTTTCTCCTTGTAAATAAAATCCTACATATTAATTATACAATAATATTCCAATATTGTCAATATATTTTATTGTTTTTGTACAAAAAATCCATACAAAAAATCCCCGCCATTTTTGACGGGGAAGTCAAACTTGTTAGTCAACGCCGAGGAATTCCTCGAGTGCAAGACCGCTGTCATGAACAAGTCTTGCGGTGCTTTCGCCGAGGTAGCGGACGTGCCACGGCTCGTAGATGTAGCCGGTAATGGCTTCCTTCTCCTTCTGGAAGCGGATAATAAATCCGAATTTGTGGCAGTTTTCCGCAAGCCACTGTCCCTCCTCGGTATCGCCGTAGCTCTGTTCAAGAGAGGTTATGTCGATGGCAAGACCGGTCTGGTGCTCGCTCTCACCGGGTTTTGCAGACCAGCTGTTGGCTTCTTCCTCACCGTAATTTTCAACATTTCGGTTGTAAATAGCGGTCTGAGTGCGGTAGCTTCTGAAGCCCGAAACGATGGACATTGTGTAGCCCGACGCCTCGCGCATTTCACAAAGCGCGTCGTAAGCCTCGTCGCGGATAAGCCCCGTTCCAGCTTCGTCGTCGGTAATCAGCTCCGAGCCGAAATCCGACGGGATTGAGTACTTTTTGTTGACGATAAGCACGCCGCCGACGCGGGTTACGCCGTTTTCGGTGACGGGAGCGGGCGGGACGATTTTCGCGGTGACGCTGCCGCTGCACTCGATATCGTCAAACGAATCGACAACCGTGATTGAGCCGCTTCCCGAAACCTTTCCGTTCTCGCCGACAATCAGCTTTCCGCCCTTTTCAACAGTCAAATCGCAGTCGAGCTGAGCTTCGCTGTTCAAAATCAGAACGCCGCCATTTTCGATGATAACCTTGCCGCCTTTTTCTGAGGTCATTTTTCCGTCAACCGTGAGTTCACCGCCGTTTTCTATGAAAATGGTGTCAACGTCAAAGACATCGAATGTATCGTTTGCGGAAATCGAGTGTTTCTCTGAAATCGTAGCTTCGGACTTTCCGATTGTAATAGAAGAAAAATTCTCGCCGCTTGTGTTTTCCGAAGAACTTGTCGGCGAAGTGCTGATACCCGATGAGCTGTCCATATTATGAAGCTGCGTGTTTGTGCAGCCGCAGAGCAAAACCGCCGCGGCTATCCCCAAAAATTTTGCGTATTTCATATTTCCCCCGTGATGTTGTTTAACCTGTTATTTTTATGCCGTTTTCGATATTTTGGCTGTTCTCGATGCAGTCGTTGTTGAATGCGTAAATCGTGCCGCTTCCGGTAACCTTGCCGTTTTCGCCGACAATCAGCTTGCCGCCCTCTTCAATATTGAGGTCGCAGTTAAGCGAGCTTTCGCCGTTGAGGATAAGCGAGCCGCCGTTTTCGATAGTAACTTCGCAGCCTTCGCGTGCATCGAAATTTCCTTCAACCGTCAACTCGCCGCCGTTTTTGAGATAAAGATGAGTGTGACTGGGAACTTTGAAAGTTTTTTCGGCTGGGTATACTTTTTCCTTTGAAACTGTCATATGACCTGTTACATTACCGCCGGAATAATAGGTCGTGCCGCTCTCGGGAATTGAGATATCCAAATCACTGAATAACTCTGAATAATACGGGTCAACGCTCGATGTGGTTGTCGTTGTCGAGCTGCTTTGACGGGAAGTCGAGGTTGTACCCTCGTCGTCCGCGCAGCCGCAGAGCAGAATTGCCGCAAATGCCGCTAAAGCTATGTACTTTTTCATAAAAATCCTCCGTTCTTTTGTTAACCTTATTTATCTCGGTTTCCTTTATTATACCACGTTCTGACAAATTTTGCAATACTTACCGGCAAATTTCACGAATTGCCTCGGCAAACAGCTCCGCGTCACGCAGCAGCTCGTCCAGAGTGATAAATTCGTTGTCGCCGTGCATATTGTAGTCGGTGTCGCCGCGTTCTGCGCCAAAAGCCACGCCGCCGTTGATATTGTGGACATAAGTTCCGCCGCCGATTGCCCGACAATAGCCGCGTTCACCCTCGATTTTCTCATAAACCGACAAAAGCGTTCTGATAAATTTGCTGTTCTCGGGCACAATATGCGGCTCGTCACCCATATATCCGTCAAACTCCAGCCCGATTTTCTCAAAAGCCGCGCGCTCGGTGTCAACGACAAACGCGAGATTTTTGCAGCAGGGGAACCGCACGTCAACCGTCCCCGAGCAGCCGTTTTCGTCATAATCGAAAATGCTGAAAACCGCAGTCAGCGCGCCGTGCTCGTCCGAGCTTTTGAGGGAGCAGGATTTTCCGTCCGTTTCGCCGAACGGGAAAAGCGTTTCAAGTCCCGCGAGAGTTTGGTTATCGATAATCTTGTTCAACAGCGAAATCAGCGCCGTAACCGCGTTCACACCTGTTTCGGGAGTAGACGCGTGAGCAGGCTTGCCCTCGCAGGAAATTGTGAGAGTATCTCCGTTTTGCGTTATCTTGAACGCCGCGCCGGTTTTATCGCTTGCAATCGCTTGTTCAGCCGTTTCGCGGGAAATTCCGCAAAGCTCGCAGCAAGCGCTGTCGGGAACTGCGTTCGGGATTTTGCCGCCGTGAAAGCTCTTCAGCGCACCGCCGAGGAATTTCCCTTTAAACCGCGAGCGCGCCATACCTTTTTCGATGTTTATGACCGGAAAATCCGCGTCCGGCGTGAAAACCATCAGCGGAAATTTGTCGTGCTTTTTGTAGATTTCGAGGTCCTCGGAGCCGTTTTCTTCGTTCGTGCCGAAAATCAGCCGCACGCCTTTTTTCAGCGGAAAACCAAGCTCCTTCACGCACTTCATCGCGAAAAGTGCCGCGACCGCCGGACCTTTGTCGTCGATAACTCCGCGCCCGTATAGCACGCCGTCCTTATTGACGAGAGAAAACGGGTTGGTTTTCCAGCCTTTCCCGTCAGCGGGAACAACGTCCAAATGGCACAAAATCCCCAAATCCGCGGTTTCACCGTACTGCGCGAAGCCGATTGCGTTCTCGTAATTTGTGACGGAAAAGCCGAATTTCTCGCAGATTTCGCACATTTTCAGAAGCGCGCGCTTCGGTTCAACGCCAAACGGCGCGTTTTCCGAGGGTTCGCTCATAACGCTGGGAATTTCTGTGAGTTCACCTAGAACCCGCAGAATTTCGTCCTTCTGGGACTGAATATATTCACGAATTTCACTCATTTTTTCATCATCTCAATCATCATATCGGCAACTTTGTACACATCGCCGCAGCCTGTTGTTATAACCAAATCGCCGCTTTGCACGTTCTCGACAACGTACCGCGCGACTTCCTCAAACGTCGGAAACCATACGCACCCGTCAATTTTCGCCGCCAAATCCTTCGCGTAGATATTGTAGGTGTTTTTCTCGCGGCTGCCCATAATTTCTGTGAGGACAACCTTGTCTGCGATGGAAAGCGCGCTTGCGAAATCATCGAGAAGCATTGCGGTTCTCGAATAAGTGAACGGCTGATGAACCACCCAAACCCGCTTGAAGCTCATAGTTTTTGCGGTTTTGAGGGTTGCGGCAATCTCGGCGGGGTGGTGTCCGTAATCGTCCACAAAGGTTACTCCGTCAATCTCGGCAAGCCGTTCAAATCGCCGCATCGCGCCGTGAAACTCAGCCATTCCGTCCCTTATCGCCTCAATCGGTATTCCCGCCGAATAAGCCGCCGCGCACGCCGCAACCGCGTTATAGACGTTGTGGATACCGGGAACGTTGACCTCGATTTCCGAGAGCAAATTTTCCTTGTTCATCAGCGAAAACTTCCACGAGAAATCGGAAATCTGTGTGATATTTTCGGGGTAAAAGTCGCAGGAATTTGTCTTTCCAAAGGTAACGATTTTCGCGTTTGTGCTGCACTTTTTCACAACCTCCATCGTGTTTTCATCGCTGCCGTTTGCCACGATAATATCGGTTGTGAGGTCGCAGAATTTCGTGAAGCTGTCCTTGAGCCGCTCCATCGTCTTGAAATAATCCATGTGGTCGCGGTCGATGTTGAGGATAATCGAGATGTTCGGGAAAAGGTGCAGGAAAGTGTCCTTAAACTCGCACGCTTCGCAGACCATATACTCGCTTTTTCCGGCTCTGCCGCTGCCGCCGATTGCTTTCAGCTTGCCGCCGATAACCGCCGACGGGTCAACATTTGCCGCCAGCATAATCATCGTGAGCATCGAGGTTGTGGTGGTTTTGCCGTGAGTTCCGGAAACGCAGAAAGCCTTGCTGAACTGCTCGGTAACCAGCCCCAGAAGCTCGCTTCTCTCGGCAACATAAACGCCGTTTTTCTGCGCGGCTCTTGCGGCGATAAGCTCGGGATTATCGTCCATAATTGCCGCAGAGTACACGATACAGTCCGCACCCTCGATATTCTCCGCCGCCTGCCCGAGAGTCACGGGAATACCCATATTTCTCACGGCTTGCAGGGTTGCGGTTTCGTTGTTGTCGGAGCCTGTTAAATAGTACCCCTTAGTGTGTAAAATCTGCGCGAGCGGGTACATACCGCTGCCGCCGATGCCGATAAAATGGATATGTTTTTTACCTTTTAAGAAGTTTTCCAAGCTAACAGCTCCTCCCATAAATTTGGTTTTACTACTAATTTATGAATATTTTGCCGCTTTTATCCCACAATACTAACCGACAAAACATTGTTGGAGGTTACTATGGAGAAGGAAGAGAAAAAAGATATTACCATTGCGGACGTAGCGGAGGCGTTAGGGGTTTCAAAGACAACGGTTTCACGCGCAATATCCGGAAAGGGAAGAATCGGGAAAGAGACCCGCAAGAGGGTCATGGAATACATAGAGGAGCACGATTATAAGCCGAACGCTATCGCCAAGGGATTGGCACAGTCGAAAACGTACAATATCTGTGTGGTAATGCCGCGCGATTATGAAGTGGTGGACTGGAATTTCTTCCAGCGCTGCCTGTTCGGCATTCAGGAGATGGCGGAGACCGTCGGATACGACATTCTGCTTACGATGTGTCAGATGAATGACATTTCCTCACTGGAGCGGATTGTTGCAAATCATAAGGTGGACGGTGTGATTCTGATGCGTACCTTTCTGGAGGACGCGCAGATT
>SFLN01000117.1 GCA_004554555.1 [Eubacterium] saphenum
TTTCACAAAAGCCCGCCTGCGAAAAACAAGCGAGCCTTTGGAAATATGTGGATAATAAATGTTGTCGGAATTAGTACATTTCAAAGACAACGTAGCCGTTTTCGTCAACGGAAACCGACGCGGTGTTCGTGAAATAGTAGTTTCCGAAAACGTCGTACAAAATCATCGAGTAGCTGAAATTGCCGTTTCCGAGCGGCTCGAACTCAATTTTAATCTCGCCGTTTACCGTGTACTCCAAGTCATTTGCGATATAGTCCTCGCCGTTGTCCGTGAGCGCCCGGTAAAGCGGCTTTATCACATCGCCGTTTCTTATCGGCACGGTTTCGCGCGCCGAAGCACCCGTCTGATAATCAATTCCGCCCCAAGTCCCGAGCACCCTCCAGCTTTCTCTGTCCCAGTCGTGAGAATGCGCAGGTTTGTGTACTCGCCGTTCAGCAAAATCGGGCAGGTGTAAATGCTCGTGGTATCGTTTCGGCACACCAGCTCAATTGCCAGAGGCATTCCGTCAAGGCAAGCCCACTCGCCGCTGAAGTTGTCGTAAATGACCATATTGTCGAAGTCGAAGTCAACGTTGTCGTCCTCGCCGAGGTACACGCTCACGCCGTCAAATTCCGCGAAAACGCAGCAGGTTGCGTAGTTAAACAAATCCATATCGTTCAGCTCGACCGTGTAATAACCGTCCTCGTTGATATACACGTCCTCAACGCCGATTGTGCTGTTCTCGTCGCAGTACAGGAAATCCTCGTAGTTTACGCCGATATTTTCGTCCGCAGCGTAGCCGTCGTCCCACAAATCGTCGCAGTCGTTGAGAATATAGGTGTTGTCGTAGTCGTTGAAATTGCCGCCGCTTGTGCCGTAAGCGACCTTGTCCGCGAACGCGAGATACCAGCTGCTTGTGCAGATATCGGACAAAATCGACAGCTCCTGCGAACCTTGCACCGCCAGCGGATAGTACAGCGAAAGCCCTCCCGCATTGCTGTGCTGTGCGCCGTTCACCTTGCAGATAACCGCGTTCTCCAGCTTTTGAAGCGTGTCCGAAGCGCTCGGCGCGAAGGACTGAACCGCGTTCAGCAAGCCCTTGAGGTCAACCATATTTGTGTATCCCTCGGAGCGGTTGTTTCCGCCGAAGTTGTCCGCGCCGGTAATCGCACGGGCGATTTGGTTGAGCTTGCCGCTTTCGTACATTATAATTCTCATTTGTGTATTATTTGTGCTTAGCACAATATTGATTATACACCGAAAGGAATAATTTGTCATCACCTTTTTGGGTGAGTTTATCAAATTAAATTCATTTTCTTCGCAATCAAAATCGCTTCGGTTTTGTTTTTAGCGCCGAGCCTTCGGTAAAGCTCCTTGATACGCGAGCGCAGCGTTTCAAAGTTTATGTTGAGGCGCTCGGCGGTTTTGGACACCGACAGACCTTCCGCAAGACAAGCGAGAATTCTAGCGTCCATCGGTGAGATATCACCGATGGTGGTTTTGGTTGATTTGAGGTAAAGCGGCTAGCGCCGCGCTACTTTGCCCACAGCGTCAAATATCGCGTCAAACCACTTTCGGTTGATTTTGCGGTCGGCGCAGCACTGCTCTCTGCATTCCTCAATCAGCGGGAAAACCGCAGCGCCCTCGCGTGAAATTATCGGGATAAACCTGTATTCGCAGATTTTTTCGAGCGCTTTCACGAAATTGTCTTTCCAAGCGCTTCCGCGGCGGTACATAATAATTTCGGTGAGTATCGACAGCTCCATTGCGATGAATTTTCTATCACATTTTTCCGCGTAAAAGCGCGTGGATTCGATAAGCGAATAGGCTTTGTCAAGCTCGTCGGCGGCGATATAGCAGCGGATTTTGGTCAAATACAAATAACGCTCCATCGCGTTAAACGCTTCGTTTTCATCGGGCACTGTCTTAAGCCAATTATCGACAGCCGCCGAGTCGCCCTCCATCAGCGCAATCCGGCAGTGCATTGCCGCGATTGTCGGGAGAAGCCGCTTTAACCCGTCGCGCTTTGCAACCTTTTCAAACGAATCGAGAACGCTTTTTGCCGCGTCGGGGTTGCCCGAAACAAGGTGCTGCCGTATCAGCACGGCATTTGCGGCAAAGTACAGCTCAAGCTTGCTGCCGGTTTCCGCTTCAAGCTTTGCCTTTGAAACAAGCGAAATTACCTCATAAGGGTCGCCGCCCTTTTCAAAAAAGCTCTCGGCGAGCGCCGCGTTGACAAGCCCCTTGCCGTATTTTCCGAGAAACGTGCAGACGATTTTACCCGCAGAAACCGTGATTTCACGGTCGTGCTTGCTCCATTCGCAAAAGTCCTTGCCGCGGTTTGGCAGGGAAATGTCAAGGTACACAAGCCGACAGGTTGCCTCACGCTGTTCCGAGCCGCGCGCAGAATCGCGGTATTCCTTCAGCTTTTGATACCAAAACTCGCTCCTGTCAAAGTCCATCAGCATCGAATACAGCAGCGACATTGCGGACATAAGGTAGACGCTGCCGCTGATATCCTTGGGTGTATTTTATCGCGATGAGATTTCCCTCGCTTGACTGCCGCTGAAATCGAAGCTCTTCCTCGGTGAGTATAATCCCCTCGGAGCGCATATAGCGGTCAATTCCCTCGGTGGTAAGGGCGAGGTCGTCCTCGGTTATGATTATCATATTCCGCTTTATAATGCTGTCGAGCAGCCAGCTTGGCATTTTGCTGCGTCCCGCGAGAATAAGCCAAATCTTCTTCCTGTTAAACAGCGCAGCAATTTCGTTTCGGATATCCTCGTCCTCGACAGCGTTTATGTTGTCGATAACAACAGCTTCGGCGCAGTTGTCGGGAATTTGCGAGCGTTTTACCGGCACCAATCGTAGTCGATATCGTCGTAGCCGTTGTCATAGAGCCAGTTGTCGAGGTCGTTCCAGTAGTTGTTCCAGTCATCGTCGCTCCAGTCATCGATATAGCCGAAATCATCGTCGGGGTAGGAGTAATCGGGATAAGAATAGTCGGGCTCGGAATAGTGAGGCACGGTGTAATCCGGCTCAGAGTAAGATGGAGTGGGTGAGCTTGACGAATGCGGGGCTGATGAGCTTGACGAAGAGGACGGAGCGGGAGCGCTTAACTAAGAGGGAACCGAGTTGTAGTCGGAGGGCATTGTCGCCGAGTAATCAAGTCCCGTGAAATCCGAGCCGTACTGATTTCCACCGAAATACGCGTTAAAGCTGTAACGTGTTCCGTTGGCAACAGGAAGCTGCGCGGAAAGCGAGTCACGGGTGTGGTCCTTGGAGATTTGCGCGTCTGTTATATTAAAATAGTTGTAGTAAATGTAGTCGGAGGATTTCCGAGGGGGTCGAGTAGTACTCGCCGCCGAGCTGAAGCAAATTCCAAGCGTGCGCCTCGCCCGCGCAGACGCTTTTTCCGAATACAATCGCGCTGTAAGCGCTCTGGTTGTACGGGCTGCCCCGACATATTGAATGGTGTTCGTGAGGTAATCGTGAACCGGCTTAACCTTCTGAAAGTCCTCGGGAAGCGAAGCTGCGAGATTAATCAGCGGAGCAATCGTCTTTTCAAAATAATACTGTGCGTTTTGGAGTTCGTTTGCGGTGCCGTTGAAATTGACCGTGAGCGAGGTGACGATGCCGCAGCCGTTCATATAATAGGTAAGCGAACTGTCAACCCAAAAAAGCTCGGGGTGGTCGTAGTAAACGATGGTCGCGATATCCGATGATTTCACGGACACGCTCAGATTTATCGTCTGAACGGCATTGTAGAGCGCCGCGTAAATCTGGTCGTACGCCTGCTTGTATGTACCGGAGAGCAGATTGTGGTAGAAGTAGAAATCGTTGGAGAGGGAGTATCCGTTGACGTCAACTCCGCGGATTTGCCGAACGGGAGTTCTGCGGCGCGCGGATTAGCTGAACATATCCTTCAAGGTTTGGGCAATTCCGTTGACCTGTTTTAAACCGTCCCAAATAGCGGCAAGCTCGGCTCTGCCCTCGCTGCTGGAGAGGTAAGCCAGCGCTTTTTGAGCGGTTGCCTTAATCGAATTTGAGATACCCGAAGAGGTTTTTGTGCAGATAAACATAATTTTGTTTCCGGTAACCTGCTGCTGTTTAATCGTCCAGTTGCTCTTTGCGATAATGGTTTTGCCGTCGTCGGATTTCCAGTCAACATAGTTTCCTAGCCCCGCGGCTTTGAGGATATCCACAGCCTCGTTCAGCTTAAATCCAACGAAATCATACTTTTTAACCGTGGGTGTTTCCTTTGACGAGGATGCCGGCGTTTGATTTGCGATTGACTGAACAAAATAGTCCTCGGGCGGTGTTGAATATTTATTTGTTGAGGACGAGCTTTCCTTTGACGAATAGTAGGACGGCGTTCCAGTAGCATAGTTGCTGCTCGAATATGAGTAGTTTCGACTTGACGAGTCGCTGCACGCTGTCAAGGACAAAGCAAGTGCCGCCGCCGTAAAAGTTGCGAGTATTTTTGTACCGATTTTCATTTTTTTCTTCCCTTTCATAAATATAGTGCAGATTTTTGCGTTTTTTGTCTAAATCTGTCGAGTATTATTATAGCACGATTGTTTGGAAAAGTCAAGCATAAATTTACTCAAATAAATTATAGATTTACGAAAAATTGTTATAATAAATCGAGGTGATGAGATGATTTACGGACTTTATGAAAAGATTAAGACACTGCGGATTAATTCGGGAATGAGCCAGGTTCAGCTTGCCGAGCGGCTTGGGATAACAAAAAGCGCGGTAAACGCTTGGGAAAACGGTACAAATTCGCCGTCGCTTACCTATGTAATAAAGCTGGCGCGGATTTTCGGAGTGAGTACGGATTATCTGCTTGGAGTTAACGAGCGGTTGACCGTGGATATTTCGGGACTTGATGATATGCAAAAGCAGTCGGTGATGCTGATGATTAACCTGTTCAAGCAGAGCAACACCTCGTCAAACGTCAAGAAAAAAGACGACGATATAGAAATGTGATAAAGAAAATCGGGCGGTTTTATCCGCCCGT
>SFLN01000118.1 GCA_004554555.1 [Eubacterium] saphenum
CTCGCTTTCTGCTTACCGTCTGCCCGAGTGGTACAGAAAGGCGAAATTCGGAATATTTATACATTGGGGAGTTTTCAGCGTTCCTGCTTTTGCAAACGAGTGGTACTCCCGGAATATGTATGTTCAAGGCTCGAATGAATTTGAGCATCACGTCAAAACCTACGGAAAACACACCGATTTCGGCTATAAGGATTTTATCCCGATGTTCAAGGCGGAGAAGTTTTCGCCCGACGAGTGGGCGGAGCTTTTCGAAAAGGCGGGCGCAAGGTACGTTTTGCCGGTGGCGGAGCACCACGATGGATTTCAGATGTACAAAAGCGAGATTTCGCATTGGAACGCGTATGAAATGGGACCGCAGCGCGATGTACTCGGAGAGCTGAAGAAGAGCTGCGAAGCGCGCGGAATGAGAGTAGGCGCGTCCTCGCACAGAGCCGAGCACTGGTTCTTTCTGGGTGAGGGAAAAAAGTTTGACAGCGATATCAAAGAACCGCTGGAGCGCGGCGATTTGTACTGGCCGTCGCTGCCGTTTTTTGACGAGCAAGACCTGTTTTCCAAGCCCGAGCCAACCGAGGAGTTTTTGAACGATTGGCTTGTGCGAACCTGCGAAATTGTGGACAAGTATCAGCCCGAGGTGCTGTATTTTGACTGGTGGATACAGCACAGCGCGTTCAAGCCGTATCTGAAAAAGCTGGCGGCGTATTACTACAACCGTGCTGCCGAACGCGGCAGGGAAGCGGTTATCAACTACAAGCACGACGCGTTTATGTTCGGCACGGCGGTTCCCGATGTCGAGCGTGGTCAGTTCGCCGAAATCAAGCACTATCACTGGCAGACGGACACATCGGTTGCGCTCAATTCTTGGTGCTATACAACCACAAACGTCTACCGCCCCGCGTATGAGATTGTGCGCGACCTTGTGGATATCGTGAGCAAGAACGGAAACCTGCTGTTAAACATCGGACCGAAATCCGACGGCACAATCCCCGAGGAAGACAAGCAAATTCTTCTCGATATCGGAAAGTGGCTTGCGATAAACGGCGAGGCAATCTACGATACTTCCGCCTGGCGAAAGTCGGGCGAGGGACCGACCGTGGTTGAGGACGGGCAGTTTTCGGACGGGATAAAGAAGAATTTCACCTCGCAGGACATTCGCTTCACCACGGCAAACGGCTTCCTTTACGCAACCGCGCTGAAAAGCAGCGAAAACGGCGATTACGTCATCACATCGCTCGGCGAGCAGGACGCCTCAAAGCGCGCTCATTTCCACGGTATTATCAAGAGCGTAGAGGTGCTGGGAACGGACGTTTTGCCGAAATGGACGCGCAGTACGGACGGATTGCATATTCACACGGATTACAAAAACGGCGAGTATCCCGTGGTTTTCCGCATCGTTGTTGACTAAAACAAAGAGCCTCAAACCGAGGCTCTTTTTGCTGTTTAAATCACGTCAAATCCGCGATGGAACGCATTCTTTTGTGTAATTTCACCAAAACCATTTCACAAAACTCGAAAAAAGTTTTCCCGACAATTCATAAACCCCCTAGCACAATTCGACAAAATATGTTATAATAAAAAAGTGTGTTTGAAAAAATCCAAAATTTTTGAAAATTTTTTAAAAAAAACGAAACGCAGACGAAAAAAAGTTGTAATGATAGATAGGGACGTAAAAAATCCTTAGGGAAGGAGCGCAGAATGGACGACGAAACAATTGTCGGACTTTTTTGGCAGCGCGATGAAAAGGCAATTTCCGAAACTTCCGTGAAATACGGGAAGCTCTGCGGGAAAATCGCTTACGGTATTCTCGGAAATCCGCAGGACAGCGAGGAGATTGTAAATACGGCGTATATGCGCTTGTGGGAGACAATTCCTCCGAAGAAGCCAAATCCGTTTATGCCGTTTCTTGCGAAGATTGTCAGAAATCTTGCACTTAACCGATATAAAGCCGAACATACTCAGAAAAGATTTGCGGGTGAATTTGCCGTATACTTGGACGAGCTGGATGAGTGTATTCCCGACAAGAAAAGCGCGCCGAGCGACGCGGGACAAATCCGCGACTGCCTGAACGCTTTTCTCGAGGAACAAAAACCCGAGCCGCGGAAAATTTTCGTGCTGAGGTACTTTTACTGCGAGAGCATCGAGGACATCGCGGTGAAAACGGGTTATTCCGAGGGCAAGATAAAATCGCTCTTATTTCGTTTACGGCAAAAACTAAAAATCTACCTTGAAAGCGAGGGAATATCGGTATGAAAAATGAGGCTCTGCAAGAAGCAGTTTCGATGATTGACGACAAGTATGTTGAGGAGGCGCAAAAGCCTTTTCAAAAGCGGAGAACCGCTTCCGCGGCACTTAAAATCTGCTTGGCTGCGGCAGCGTGCGCGGCGGCAGTCTGCGCGGTTGTGTTTATCCCGCACGGAAAGGCAGCCGACATTCTCGTTTCGGGGAAAAATCCGTCCGAAAGTCCCGTTGCCGTGCGCAGTTATGACAACGAGGTCGGCGTAATTCGGGCGTTCGCGGTTGAATACGTTGACATTCCCGTGAGCATAACCTCGTCGGAAAAATCCGTTGTCGAAATCTCGGACGGCACTTTGCACGTTGAGGGCGACAAGGAAAACGTCTTTAACGCGGATTTTGAGCTTGAATTATTCGGCAACGCTTCGCTTGTGTGGACTGTTCCTCTAGGTGACGCGAGCACGGAGTATGAGCTGACGGTGCAGACGGGAAATCACTCTCGCGTTCTTGCGCTCTCGTATAATGAAAGCGAAAAGAAGTGGACGGTTCGCGAAAAATCAGTAAACTAATAGGACAGTAAAGGAGAAAAATATGAAGAAAATTTCAGCAATTCTGGCGGCAGTACTTATGGCGGTTTCACTCACCGCGTGCAGCACCAACAACGAAAATTCCTCGTCAAGCAGCTCGGAAAGCTCATCGACAAGCAGTTCTTCGAGCAGCTCCTCGAGCTCGACATCAAGCAGTTCTTCATCGAGCAGCAGCTCTTCGTCAAGCAGTTCTTCGAGTTCAACCGAGAGTTCTTCGAGTTCAACAGAGAGTTCCTCGAGTTCAACCGAAAGCTCTTCGAGTACAACCGAGAGCAAGCCTGTTGAGAGCAAACCCGAGAGCAAGCCGGAAAGCAAGCCCGAGGAGAGCGTTCCCGAGAGCAAGCCCGATACAAGTGAGCCCGAAAGCAAGCCCGAGAGCGGCGTTTCCGACCCCGTAACCTTGCTCAACAGCGTGTACGAGCTGTTCGGCGATGACGAGCGTTTTCCTGCGTCGGGCGGCGATTTCAGCACCGGCGAGCTGATTCAAGGCGCGGGCACGTTTGGATTGGCTGAACCCGATGCACTTGACAATGTAATGGGTTATCCCGCGGCGGAAATCGCGAAAATCGACAGCGCGGCAACCCTCACCCACATGATGAACCAGAACACCTTCTCGTCCGGCGCATATCACGTTGTTGCGGGAACGGACGTTGCGGCGCTCGCCGAGGCAATCAGAGCGAACATTCAGAACCGTATGTGGTGCTGCGGTTTCCCCGACAAGCTGATTGTGGCAACCGTTGACGATTATGTCATCAGCGCTTTCGGCAAGAATTTTGCGATTGACGCATTCACCAAGCATCTTGCCGAAGCTTATCCCAACGCACAAATTTTGATTGACGAGCCTATTTTATGATGAAAAAATATTTATCAATTGCACTAATCGCGGCACTGCTCCTCACAGGCTGCGCGAAAGAAAACGGCGTTTCCTCGGACAGTTCAACATCGAGCAGTTCCACATCGGAGGCTGTTTCATCGGACAATTCTACTGCTGAATCATCGACAAGCGGTGAACAGAGCAGCTCGGAATATGTATCGGGTTCACGCGATGACAACGGCGTTTACGTTGTTGATGGATACGCGGCAAAGCTTGAGTACCCGCTCAACGAGAAGAATATAAACTACGCGGCAAAGCGCTTTTCATACGTTTACGAGGAGTATCTGAGCGGCAAGTGCGACAACATTTTTGTTACGGTTGTACCCGACAAGAATTATTTTCTTGCAAAGGAAAACGGTTACCCGTCGCTTGATTACAACGAGCTTGCCGCGATGCTCACGAAGCAGATGGATTACGCGAAATACATCGACATTTACCCGATGCTGGAGCTTGCTGATTATTACCGCACGGACACGCATTGGCGGCAGGAAAAAATTGTTGATATAGCGAAGCATATCGCGGGGGAAATGGGAGTTTCGCTTTCGGCGGAGTACTCCGAAATCACGCTTCCCGAGCCGTTTTACGGTATTCATTGCCGACAGTCGGGAATTTCGATTGAACCCGACACGCTGATTTATCTTAACAATCAGATTTTGCAGGAATGCAAGGTGCTTGACGGCGAAACGAACAGCTATATTGACGTGTACAACCTCGAGCTTGCCAAGGGCAAAGACGCGTATGAAATCTTCCTTTCGGGCGCGAAATCGCTGCTCACGATTGAAAACCCGAACGCGACCACCGACAAGGAGCTTCTGATATTCCGCGACTCCTTTGCGAGCAGTATTGCTCCGCTGTTTGCAGAGGGTTATTCCAAGATAACGCTGATTGATATACGTTATCTCGCGCCGCAGCTTTTGGGCAATTTCGTGTCCTTCAGCGGGCAGGACGTGCTGTTCCTGTACAGCGCGCCCGTTCTCAACAACAGCGTCACCTTCAAATAAATACGCAAAAAACCTGAGCTTTTCATCGTGAAAGTTCGGGTTTTTTGTATTTTTTTGTGGAATTAAACGGAGAAACGCTGTTTATAAAAAATAAAGTGAAATTTGCAAAGTTTGTGTTACAAAAATCCAGAAATAAAGTATAATACAATAGGATTATAAACTAACAGGGAGGATTATTATGGACAAAAAACCACTAATGCAGTTATTCAGTGATAATGAGGTAATGATTCGGGAGGGCGATACAAGAAACGAGATGTACAAAATCATATCGGGAAAAGCAGCGCTGTATCTGCATTTCGGAGAAGAGAACG
>SFLN01000119.1 GCA_004554555.1 [Eubacterium] saphenum
GGCGACAAGGAACCTTTTTCTGAAGAAAAAGGTTCCTTGACCTCCAAAAAGACTTTAAGCGCTTCGCGTTCACTGACCGAATATGCGAAAAGCGCCCGAAGTTCCCTCCGAGCGCTCCAATTTTACTGCTTAACCTTAACCTTTGCGTCTTCCATTTCCTCACGCATTTCTTCTTCAACGTCCTTCGCGTGCTCAGCTTGAATTGCCGCATCATACGACAGCATCGGCTCCACATCTTTATGCTTAACCCGCCTGTCCACATAATTCTTCGTCAGCTTTATCACAACCGGCAGCATCGACAGTACACCGATAAGGTTCGGTATCATCATCAGCGCGTTGAACGTGTCCGAAATGTCCCACGCCAGCGACGACGTCATCATCGCGCCCGAAATTATCATCAGCACAAAGAACACCTTGTAGAACTTCGCCGCCTTAACGCCAAACAGGTACTCAAACGCCTTCGAGCCGTAGTGCGACCAGCCGACAACCGTCGTGAACGCAAAAAGCAGAATTGCTATCGAAACGAAAATTCCGCCGCCCGGTCCGAACACATTCGAGAAAGCGTCCGCAACCAGCGTCGCGTCGCCGCCCTCGGCTATGTTCACGGCACCGGTATTGAGGTCAATTTTTCCGCTTGACAGAACAACCAAAGCTGTCATCGTGCACACAACAAACGTGTCCGCAAATACCTCGAAAATGCCCCACATGCCCTGTTTAACAGGCTCTCTTACGTTGGACGCGGAGTGTACCATAACCGATGAACCAAGTCCCGCTTCGTTTGAGAAAACACCTCTCTTGAAGCCTTGAACCATTGTCTTAATCGCGATACCCGCGCCGCCGCCAATAACCGCGGGAACGGTGAACGCGAACTTGAAAATTGCCGCGAACATCTCGCCGACTGCGGTAATATGAACGCAGATAACCACAAGGCAACCGATTATGTAAGCCACCGCCATAAACGGAACAACCTTTTCCGCAAACGAAGCAATTCTCTTCAGACCGCCGAGTATAATCAACCCGCCGAGCACCATCAGCACGCCGCCAATGATGATGGAGGTCCATTTTACATCGCCGAAAGCGTAGCCGAGGTCAACGTTTGAGAGGAACGCGTTGTCGAGGTTGATGACGATTTTGTTGATTTGTCCCATATTGCCGATACCGAACGAAGCCAGCACCGCGAACACCGAGAACAGCGCCGCAAGCACTCTTCCAACCCACTTGCAGTGCTTGTAGCCGCCAAGTCCGTCACGCAGATAGTACATCGGGCCGCCGCTCCACTCGCCCTCTTTGTTTTTGCGGCGGTAGTAGATACCGAGGATATTCTCGGAGAAGTTTGTCATCATTCCGAAGAACGCCGCAATCCACATCCAGAAAACCGCGCCGGGACCGCCTATGCAGATTGCCGAGGCAACGCCCGCGATATTACCTGTGCCGATAGTCGCGGCAAGCGCCGTGCAGAGCGCCTGAAACTGCGAAACAGAGCCGTGCTCCTTATTTTTGCGAACCTTGCTCTTGCGCGAGAACATTCCGCCGATGGTTCTCATCCACCATTCCTTGATATGAGAAACCTGGAAAAATTTCGTGCAGATTGTGAGGATAATTCCTGCGCCGATAAGCAGAACCAGTCCGAGCTTTTCCCACGCAAAATTGTTGATTGCGTTGTTGACATCGGTAAGCTGCTCGACAAAACTCTTCTCGGCAACCTGTTCCGCGGCTTCGGAAATCAATCCCAAAACACCCATTTCTTTCACTCCTTAGCTTTATTTAACCTAATTATAACACATTTCCCGCTCAATTTCAATAGTTTTTGCAACTTTTGTTTCAAAAAAATTCATTTTTTGAAAAATATCAACAATCGTTGACAATTGGACGGATTTGTTGTAAAATTAAGGTAACGATATAAAAACGCGCTTTGAAAGGAGTTCAAAATGAGTTTTGTGGTAACAAACGCGCAGATGAAGGCTGCAGAAAAGCTCTGCGACGAGCGGCACATTTCATATTCGCAGATGATGAAAAACGCGGGAAATGCGGCTGGGGAGCGGGTGCTCGCGCTTTGCTCGGCGAAAGCGACTGCGGCTGTCCTCTGCGGCAGCGGAAACAACGGCGGCGATGGCTTTGTTATCGCGCGAAATCTGCTTGAAAACGGCATCGCAACGCGGGTTATCCTCGCGAACGGCGCGCCCAAAACCGAGATTTCGCGGGAGTATTTTTCGCTGGTTCCGGGGGAGATTGTCTTTGATTACAATACCGACAAAGCGCGCTGTAATGCGGTTTTGCGTGATAGTGACGTCACTGTTGACTGCGTGTTCGGGACGGGCTTTCACGGAGCGCTGCCCGAGAGTATCGCCGAGCTGATGAGAGCGGCAAATGCTGTTCCGCTGAAAATTGCGGTGGACGTGCCGACCGGCGTGAACTCCGACACCGGCGAAGCCGATGAAAGCTGCTTCCAACCTGATTTCACGCTCGTTCTCGCGGCAATGAAACGCGGGCTTATCAGTCCCGCATGCGTGGATATTCTGGGGAAAATCGAGCTTCTCGATATCGGGATTTCCGATGATTGCTACGAGGAATTTTCGGCGAAAATTTCCGATGAGAGCGCGTATTCGGCAATCCCGAAGCGAAAACTTTCCGCTAACAAGGGCACCTACGGCAGGCTGCTCAACATCGCGGGAAGCCTTTATTACAGCGGCGCGGCGGCGATGTCAACGAAAGCTGTGCTTCGGACGGGAGCAGGACTTTGCACACTCGCAGCACCGATTTCCGTTGTAAAAATGCTCGGCGCGTCCCTTCACGAAACAACTTACCTCCCGCTCCCCGAAACCGATGACGGTTTTGTCGCGGAGAATTGCACGGAAAAAATCGCCGAAATGCTGCCGAGAATGAACGCGGTCTGCGTCGGCTGCGGGCTGGGAAACAGCGAGAATACGCGGATTTTGACGGAATTTGTCGTGAAAAATGCGGAATGTCCGATAATTCTTGACGCGGACGGAATAAATTCGCTCGGCGGCAATATAAATGTCTTGAAGGAGCGGACGAGCGCGGGCAGAGCGATGGTTCTCACGCCGCACCCGCTGGAGTTTTCGCGGCTTAGCGGGCTTTCGGTTGCCGAAATTCAGCGTGACCGAATTAAAGCCGCGCGCGATTTTTCCGAGGAAACGGGCGCGGTTGTGCTGCTGAAAGGCGCGTTCACCGTGATTGCCGATGGGAGCGAGGTTTTCGTGAACCCGACAGGCTGCGCGGCGCTTGCAAAAGGCGGGAGCGGCGACGTTCTCGCGGGAATTATCGCGGCGCTGCTTGCGCAGGGCGTTGAACCGTTGACTGCGGCAACAAGCGGCGCGTTTATCCACGGAAAAACTGCCGAAAAGCTCACCGAAAAAATGCCCGCGCACGCGGTTCTGGCAACGGATTTGATTGACGCGCTGTACCGGTTTTGAGCGGGATTTTCGCCGAAAAGCAGCGTGGATTTTCCGTGAAAATCGTTGCCGTGCAACGGGATTTTTTGCGGTGATTTGAGCCGATTTTGAGCGGGATTTTTTGCCAAGAAACAGCGCGGTTAACCTAAAGGAAAAGCGCGCTGTGAAGCCAAATTTTGCGCAATTTCCAACGGTTTCGGTGTACAAAATCACGCTGAAATAGGCGGATTTGCTCGGCGCGTTGTACCGATTTGAGCGTATTTTCCCATGAAATTTCCCGCCGAACCGACTTTGCGATTTCGCTCCCGAAAACCGCTCCCCACAACTTTTGACGGAGGAAATTATGAACAAATTTGTGAAATTTTCCGCGCTGCCGATTATCGCGGCAACGCTCTGCGGCTGCTCGGGAACGCTCCCGTTCACCAAAAAAACTCCCGATTTCAGCGTAAATCAAGCCCTCACCGCCGAGATTAAAAGCGGAAATCTCGAAGCAAAGGCGAACGTTACGCGAAACGACGGCGAGTGGGAGTTTGCGTTCACCGAGCCGAAAACGCTTGGCGGGATTGTCGTGAAGCTCGGTGAAAAGGGCGTTGACGGTCATCTCGGGTCGCTTTCGTTCGTGGTTGACGATAACCAAAGCTACGCGCTTTATCCCGAAATTATCGCGAAAACCGTTGACTCGCTGGACGATATTCCCGCCGAAAAAATTTCCTCAAAGGACGGCGTTCTCACCATCGAAACCGACTTCGAGGGCAGCAAAACAACCGTTTCCGCGGACGAGCGCACCGGCAAGCTGATTTCGCTCAAATGCCCGCAGTATAAGCTCGCGGTGAACTTTACGGAGGCTGAAAAAGCTGCCGAAAATCCCGAGAAAACGAGCGAAAACTCCGCTTCAAATTCGTCCGCGCAATGAGCGATTTCGCGCAAATTGCTCCCGATAACAAAACATCAAGCCGCCGAGAAAAAGGCGGCTTTTTTGCAACTTTTTCCAAGATTGTTGGGTTTGCGCAATTGGGAGCGGATTTTTCCCGAAACAACAAAACCCCCCGAGCGATTTCGGGGAAATTTTGTTTTGATAATCGGATTAGTTTTCCTCGCCGAAAAGGACTGCCATAAAATTCCGGCGTGAATTCAGCACTCTGATAATTTTCACCGTGTCTGTTTCAATGCGGTAAAAAACGTTGTAAATTCCGCTCACAAGATAACGGTAATCGGTTTTGATTTCGACTCTGGAAGAAAGCGGCGCGCCGATTTCGGGGGAGTCTTTAAGACGAGCTATGCTTTCGATGATTTTTCCGATGGCTTTTGACGCGGCAGTTTCGCTGCACAAATCAACGGAGATGTATTCTCGGATTTGCCGCAAATCGTCCCTTGCCTGCGGCGTAAACTCAATCCCGAATGTCATTCGCAAACTCCTTCTCGACCTCGGAGAAGTCAATCCAGCCCTTTTCCCGTGCCGAGCGCTCTCCCTTTTCAAGCTCGCTCATCAGCTTCAGAGCCGCAGTGATTTTTTCGTATTCCTCCATATCACAGCCGTAGCGCGCGAACA
>SFLN01000014.1 GCA_004554555.1 [Eubacterium] saphenum
GGCAGGGTTCTATAAGCCGAGCGTGCGGCGCCGAATAAAGGAAGGAGTTGAGCGAGATGGCTAAAATGCCTCCGAAAAAGGGCGACAGCAATGTCGGTGACTGGCTGAATACATACGCGGACATGGTTACGCTTTTGCTTACGTTTTTCGTGCTTTTGTTCGCTTGCTCCAACCTTGATGAAACGAAATTGCAGTTCATTTATCAGGCGTTTCAGTCACGCGGTAAATATGTGAACGATGTTGTCGCAGACCTCGACCCCGCAGCCGAGAGCACGGGCGGCATTACCGACAGCAATCCCGCTCAGACGGGCGGCGAGGGCGAAATGCCGCAGAGCTTCGACCAGCTCTACGTCTACCTCAAGGAGTTTATCGACGAGAACAATCTCGCCGACCAGGTTGCCGTGGAAAAGGGTGCGGCGCACCTCACCATTCGCTTCAACGACTCGGTTTTCTTTGACGGGGGAAGCTATATCCTGAAGCCCGAGGGGAGAACCGTGCTTGACGGCATTATTCCCGGCGTCAAGAACGTACAGAGCTTTATCAGAACGCTCACCGTTTCCGGTCATACCGCCGACGACGGCACCGATAAAACGGGCGATTTCCTCCTCAGCGCAAACCGCGCGAACAGCGTTTACCTGCACTTGAAAAACAGGGAAACGGTTGACTATTCAAAGTATCGAATGAAGGCAAGCGGCCCGAACGAGCCGGTTGTCCCGAATGATTCGGTTGAAAATATGGCGAAGAATCGGCGCGTTGAGATTACGCTGCTGCGCGATGAGCTGGATTACAACGACCCCGAGGTTATCAAGGATATTCTGAAATACGACTTCAACCTGCCGACAGAAGAATTCGACCCGGGTGCGCAGAAGCCTGTTGACCCGACAACGCTTCCCGAGGGTTCTGCCGACAAGATTATCGGCGCAATCAAGGACCGCTATGAGAACGAAAGCTCCGGAAGCGGCACGACCATGTGGCCCGGCTTTATCGATTCAAGCCAGTTTGTTGCCGCTAAGGAAGAATCCGAGAGCACAAGCGAGTAATATCGCGGATTTGGCTTAACAACGCGGACTGCGGTGAACAGAGCAAAGCTCATTAGACGAAGTAAGTCCGACAAAACCGCACAAGCGTTTCCGAAAAAAAGGTTTTAAGAGGGGTGATATAGTGTCAGATTCAACGTTGACGCAGGAACAGATTGACGAAATGCTCAAAAGTATCGCCAGCGGCGCAGAGCCTGTCTTCAAGCAGAAGGAAGAAACTGCCGTCAAGGAATACGATTTCCGCGCCCCCAAAAAATTCACCAAAGAGCAAATCAAGGTCCTCGAGAGCATTTTCGAGAACTACGCGCGACTTATGTCGTCCTACCTCACCGGTATGCTCCGACTTTACTGCCGCGTGAGCCTCGTCAATATCGAGGAACAGCGTTACAGCGAGTTCAACAACGCCCTCCCCGACTACGTTATGATGGGTATGGTTGACCTCGGCATCAAAAACGACGAAATCAGCGAAACCGACGTTATTATACAAGTGTCCAACGCGGTTACATACACGATGATTGACCGTCTGCTCGGCGGCAAGGGCGAGTATTCCGACACCAGCCGCGATTTCACGGAAATTGAAATCACGATTATGTCGGACATTATGAAATCGTTCGCGGGGCTGCTCAAGGAGCCGTGGCTCACCCACATCGACCTCGAACCCCGTCTTATCGGCATCGAAACCAACTCGCGCGTTGTCCAGACAATCGGTCACGAGGACACCGTTATTATAGTAGCGCTGGAGGTTGAGATTAACAACACGCGTTCGGTCATCTCCGTCTGTATCCCCGCCATCAACCTCGACGAGATTATGAGCAAGTTCATCTCGCGCTACACCGGCTCGAAGCGCAAAACCGACGAGCGCCGCGAGAACGAACGCCGCGACAGTATCCTGTACGGCATCAGTGCAACCGACCTCGAGGTTAAGGCAATTCTTGGCACGATAAACCTCGATATGTACGAGGTGCTCACGCTTCAGGTCAACGACGTTATCCCGCTGAACAAGAAAATCTCCGAGAATATTCAAGTCCGTGTCGGCAACCGCGACTGGTGCGACGGAAAGCTCGGCACTTACAATAACAAAAAAGCAATAATGATAGAAAATTTTACAGGGAATTGAGGTAAATCTACTGATGGCTAATGACGAGAACATCGAGTTTAGCTCGTATGAAATCGACGCGGTCGGCGAAATACTCAATATAAGTATGGGCTCGGCGGCGACGGCGGTAAGCGAGCTGCTCAATGCGAAAACTTGGATTACCACTTCGCAGGTCAACGTAGTTAAGGTCGGGGATTTGAACTATGACAACCTCGAACCTGCTATCTGCGTAAAAATCGTCTATGTTGAGGGCATCACCGGTCTGAATATGATGGTGCTCAAACAGAACGATGTTCAGCTTATCCTGAATCAGCTCCTCGGAAACCCGCTTGTTATCGACCCGAATTTCGAGTTCGACGAGCTGAATATCTCCGCAGTAAGCGAGATTATGAACCAGATGATGGGCGCGTCCGCAACGGCACTCTCGGATTTGCTGGGAGTTAAGGTTGACATATCCGTGCCGACGCCCTACATAATCGAACAGACAAAGTTCGGTGATTTGTGCGAAATGCCGCTTGATTCGACCGTTGTTGCGGTTACGTTCAAGCTCACGGTTGACGGAGTTATGGAGTCGGAGTTTATGTCCGTGCTCTCGCTGGAGCTTGCGAAAACGCTTTCCGGCAAGATGATGGACAAATTCTCCTCGGACGACGGCTCGGAGGACACCGCAAGCGCTCCCGCAGCGGCACCAACGCCCGCTCCTCAGCCGACTGCTCCCGCAGCAGCGCAGCCTGCTCCTCAACAGCAGCCGATGGGTATGCCGCAGCAGCCGATGCCCGACCCGTCGATGATGTACGGGCAGATGCCGCAGGGTTACCCGCAAGGTTATCCGCAGCAGGCGGGCTACGGTTATCCGAACCCGTACGCGGCTTATGGAGCTTATCCGCCGCCGGTGCCTCCGGTCAACGTGCAGGACGCGCAGCTCCACCAGTTCGACGCGATGGACTTCGGTATCCCCGCAGACCAGAAGGACAACTTGAAGCTGCTGATGGGCGTTCCGCTTGAGATAAGCGTTGAAATCGGCTCGGCAAAGCGCAAGGTCAAGGATATCCTCGAGTTCACCCAGGGAACTATCATCGAGCTTGAGCGACAGGCAGGCGCACCCGTTGACGTTGTCGTAAACGGAAACCTTATCGCGAGAGGCGACGTTGTGGTTATCGACGATAATTTCGCAGTCAGAATTACCGAAATTGTAAAGTCGAAGTTTATGGACAGCCTTGGCAAAGAATAACCGATATCGGTTTAAATTATCCCTAATATTACTTTAAGGAGAGAAGAATCATGGACAAGAAGATTTTACTCGTAGACGACGCGGCATTTATGAGAATGCTCATCAAAGATACCCTCACCAAGAACGGTTACACCAACATAATCGAGGCGGCGGACGGCGCGATTGCCTGCGACGTTTACGCGTCCGAGAAACCCGATTTGGTTATTATGGACATAACGATGCCGAACAAAACGGGTATCGACGCGCTCAAGGACATCAAGGCGGGCGACCCGATGGCGAAGGTTGTTATGTGCTCTGCGATGGGACAGGAAGCGATGGTTGTCGAGGCAATCAAGCTCGGCGCGCTCGACTTCATTGTTAAGCCCTTCAAGGCGGACAGAATTCTCCAGACTGTTAAAAAGGTTCTCGGCTGATTCCTCTACATATTCATCAGGCGGGGCAATGCTCCCGCCTCTTTTCAGTTTTATAGTTGACGAAAAAAGCGGGATTTTTGTGGAATTTTTCAGGCAAGTTTTGGCAAAAGTGCAATTATTTGGGAATTTAGAGGTTTTCTATGAATTACTTTCAGATGATAATGGCGCTGATAGGAGTTTTGGCGCTGGTCTTCGTGATTTTTTGGGTTATGAAGAAGTTCAACGCAAGGGTAACCCTCACGGATACGCGGCATCTGAAGGTGCTTGAACGCGTAAATCTCGGACCGGACAAGATGCTTTTAATTGTGAGCGTCTGCGGTAAATGTATGCTGCTCGGCGTGACCTCGCAGAGCACCGAGAAAATCTGCGACCTCGACGAAACCGAGGAGCAGCTTTGCGCTAAACAAGCGGACAAGACTTTCCCGACCTTTACCGAGAGTTTTAAGTCAATTCTCGGCAAAAAGAAGGCAGCGAGTTCCGATAATGGTGAAAATAACCTAAAAGTTACGCTTGATGATGTGAAAGTTGACGAAAACAAAAATCGTCAAAACAACCAAGAAAATGCTGAGGGTTCTGTTAAAAATAACGAAAAATCCAACCAAAACGACAGCGAAAATAACGAAAAGCAGGAGTGAGGAAATTGTTAAAACGCTTATTTAATGCGGATAAGAAGCTTGTCCTCAGATTTTTCGCGTCGTTTTTGCTGTCGGCGCTGCTGATTGCGCTGGCGTGTGGTCTGTCGGCGTACGCGGCTTCCGCGGAAAGCTCGGCGACAAGCAACGTTTCCTCCGCGACAAGCGATACCTCGAATACATCGAATACCTCGGACACCTCGGGTTCAACCGCGAAGCCGGGCGACTACGTCGATAACGAGGCAACAAGCGTCGGGACGCCGGGTTCATCGGTGCTGCAAGAGGTTATCGGCGTGGACGCGTCGCAGCCGCTGGAAATTATAATCCTGCTCACGCTAATTGCGCTTGCGCCGTCGCTGCTGATAATGATGACCTGCTTTATGCGCATCGTCATCGTGCTCGGCTTCCTGCGAAGCGCAATGCAAACGCAAAACACCCCGCCGAATATGGTGCTGACGGGAATTGCGCTGTTCCTCACGATTTTCATCATGGCGCCCGTGTTCTCCGAGATAAACGACACCGCCTATCAGCCCTACGTCAACGAGAAAATCACCACGGAAGAGGCTCTCGAAACGGCAAGCGTGCCGCTGAAACGATTTATGCTCAAGCAGACGTCCAACGACGACCTCGAGTTTTTCATCAAGCTCTCGAAAACCGAAATCCCCGAGGGCACGGAGCTTACCGATGAGTACAAGCAGAACGAGCTTCCGCTTACGATTATTGTTCCATCGTTTATGATAAGCGAGCTGAAACGCGCGTTCCAGATGGGATTTATGATATTCCTGCCGTTCCTGATAATAGATATTGTGGTCGGCTCAACGCTTATGTCTATGGGTATGATGATGCTGCCGCCGGCGATGATTTCGATGCCGTTCAAGATACTGGTGTTCGTGCTGGCGGACGGTTGGAATTTGATGATAGGAAGCCTTGTTTCGAGCTACAACTGGTAGCGGCGCTGTAAGGAAGTGATTTTATGACGCAAGATGATGTAATGGAAATACTTCAGGCGGCGATAATGCTGGCGTTGAAGCTGGCGCTGCCGGTGCTGATTGTGGCGATGATTGTCGGACTTATCATCGCGATTTTGCAGGCGGCAACGCAGGTTCACGAGCAGACAATTTCGTTTGCACCGAAGGCGGTTGCCGTGGGACTTACGCTGTTTTTCCTCGCACCGTGGATGATTAACGAAACCATCGATTTCGTCAATATGATTTTCGACAAGATGGCGGGGCTGCCGATTACATAGGAAAATTTGGCTCAACAGCGCGGGTTAAGAAATAGCTGTAAAAATAGGTGAGATAGATGTCTGAGGTCTGGACCGCGATACAAACGAATTTCATAGTTTTTATAATGGTTCTGGCGCGCGTGACGGGTATTTTCACCTTCAACCCAATTTTCGCGCGGCGCGGCGTTCCAAACGTTGTCAAGGTTGGTGCGTCGATGGCGCTGGCGGTTGTTATGACCACCGCGGGGAACTTCGACTACAAGCTCCCGAACGGCTTTTTTCCGTTCGCGTTCGACTTGGGCAAGGAGCTGCTTGTGGGCGCAGTGCTCGGGTTTTTCGTCAACCTTATGCTCCAGATTTTCTCGATGGCAGGCGAAATCACCGATATGCAGCTCGGTCTGTCAATGGCGAAAAGCTACGACCCGACCTTCGGAAACGCCGGTCTTACCACGAATTATTACAGCTACTGGTATATTCTGTATTTTTTCGCGGTCGGCGCGCACAAAAGCTACATCGAGCTGTTCAGCGTGAGCTACGAGTCCATTCCGATGGGCTTCGGCAGCTTTAATATGAACATTCCGTACATAATGGTCAAGTACTTTGAAACCGTGCTGACGCTGGGCTTAAAGCTTGCGATGCCGATTATCGCGGCTTCGCTGATAGCGGAGTTCTGCATCGGCGTGCTGATGAAAGCGGTGCCGACAATCCACGTTTTCGTGCTGAATATTCAGATAAAAATGCTTGTCGGGTTCATCGTTCTCGCGGCAAGCGCGCCCGTTGTCGCCGAGTTTATGGAGGAAATAACGGGAATTATGTTTGAGAACCTCAACGGCTTAGTTCAGGGATTTGTGTAGCGGCAAGAGTTAATGTGTGAACAACGAGAATTCGCTTAACAGCGCGGTTTCTCGAGAGATTTGCGTAACGCTGTGCAAGCGTTACCGAGAAGAATTTGCAAGGAAATTAGTAACGAAAACCACACTTTGCGGTGAAAATGCCGCGCGGTGTTGATATAGATTTGGCAGCCCGATTGATTTGTTGGTGGTGAGAATTATTGGCGGGTGAAGAAAAAACCGAAAAAGCCACGCCGAAAAAGCGGCGCGACCAACGAAAAGAGGGCAACGTTCTCCAGTCAAAAGAGGTCGTGACGGCGGTTTCCGTGCTGGGAATTTTCTCGGCGGTGCGGCTGCTGGCGGGCTTCTTTATGAAGAGTATCCTCGCGTACACCCAAAACGTCTACGAGGAGTCGGCAACCTACGCCGTTACTCCCGACAATATAATGCCGCTTATCGTCGATATGATGACGCTTTTCGTTATCGTTGTCGGACCGATTTGCGCTGTGGCAATGATTCTCGGTATTTTGCCGACAATTGCTCAAACGCGCGGTCTGTTCTCGATGAAAGCGCTCAAGCCGAAATTCTCGCGGCTAAACCCGTTTGCGGGCATCAAGAAAATGTTCTCGTTGCAAGCGATTGTGGGCATTTTAAAGGGGCTTATCGAGGTAATCGTGGTCGGCGTGATGATTTACAACGAAATCACCGCCCGAATGCCGAAAATTCTCGCCCTTATGGACGCGGGAGTTATGCAGGGGCTTGCGTATGCGGCGCTGTCGATTTACGACCTCGTAATGCTGATTTGCATAATGCTGGTGTTTGTCGCGGCGGCAGATTTCCTGTTTCAGTGGTGGCAGTTTGAGAAGAAGCTCAAGATGTCCAAGCAGGAGGTCAAGGAAGAGTACAAGCAGATGGAAGGCGACCCGCAGGTCAAGTCCAAAATCAAGCAGCGCCAGCAGCAAATGGCTCAGCGGCGCATGATGCAGGACGTGCCGAGCGCGGACGTTGTTATCCGTAACCCTACGCACTACGCGGTTGCGCTTCGCTACGACCAGGACAAAAACCGAGCGCCGCAGGTTGTCGCAAAGGGCAAGGATTTTCTCGCGATGCGCATTGTCGATATCGCGGAAAACCACGATGTTATGTGTATCGAAAACCCGCCGCTTGCGCGAGCGCTCTACGCGCAGGTTGATTTGGGGCGGGAGATACCGTATGAGCTTTATGACGCGGTTGCCGAGGTGCTGACCGTTGTCTACAAGGCGAAAGGCAAGATAATTCACGCGTGATTTGTACGATTTAACAAATCAGCTTGCACGATTTTGTGCAGTTATACAAAAATATTTTTACCCGATTTTTGGCAAATTCCAAGGAGGTGAACGGCAGATTTGAGTATGATACGCAAGATTTTGAGCAACTCTATGGTGCTGTTCATCATCTTTATAGTGCTGGCAATTATTATCCCGCTTCCCTCGTGGCTGCTGGATTTTATGATAATGCTGAACATTTCGCTCTCCCTGATAATCCTCGTTATGACGATGTTCATCAAGGAAGCGCTTGAGTTCTCGGTTTTCCCGACCGTTTTGCTGATTACAACGGTTCTGCGACTATCGCTCAACATCTCCACAACGCGCGGTATCCTCACAAGCGGCTACGCGGGCGAGGTTATCAAGGCGTTCGGTAACTTCGTTATGGGCGGAAACGCGATTGTCGGCTTCCTGATATTCATAATCATCGTTTTGGTCAACTTTATCGTCATCACCAAAGGCTCCGAGCGTGTATCGGAGGTTGCGGCTAGATTTACGCTGGACGCTATGCCGGGTAAACAGATGGCGATTGACGCGGATTTGAACTCCGGTCTTATCAACGAGGAACAGGCGAAAAAGCGCCGCAGCAACATTCAGCGCGAGGCGGATTTCTACGGCTCAATGGACGGTGCCACGAAGTTCGTCAAGGGCGACGCGATTATGTCCATCATCACCACGCTCGTCAACCTTATCGGCGGCGTTATCATCGGTATGGTGCAGGGCGGCGGCGATTTCAACACAATTCTCAACACCTACTCCCTCGCAACCGTCGGCGACGGCTTGTGCTCGCAGATACCGTCGCTGCTGATTTCCGTGGCAACGGGTATGATTGTCACCCGCGCCGCTTCCGAGGACAGCCTCATCAACGACATCAAATCCCAGTTCACCGCGCAGCCGTTCGTGCTTTTAATCGCGGGAATTGTGGTTATTGTGATGATGCTTATCCCGGGCTTCCCGAGCTTTGTGCTGCTTATCTTAGGCGTTTTGCTTATCGTCGGGGCAATTTTCCTCGACAGGAACAAGAAAAAAATGGCTCAGCTCGAGCTTGCTCAGCGCGCGAAAGCTGAGCAGGAGGAGCTTGAAAAGCCGAAAACCGACAACGACTACTACCGCGATATCGACAACGTTTTCAAGCTGCTGAATGTCGAGCCGATTGAGATGGAGTTCGGTTACAGCTTGCTCAGACTTGTTGACGAGAAGAGCGGCGGCAACTTCATCGACCGCGTGGTTATTTTCCGAAAACAGTTCGCGATGGATATGGGTATGGTTATCCCGTCCGTGCGAATGACCGACAACCCCGAAATCAACCCGAATATGTACATAATCAAGATTAAGGGCGAGGAGGTTGCGCGCGGCGAAATTCTCGTTGACCACTATCTCGCGCTGGACAGCGGCGACGTCACAACGCCCATTGAGGGTATCGATACGGTTGAACCCGCGTTCGGGCTGCCCGCGAAGTGGATTTCCGAGGATAAGAAGATTATGGCGGACGTGGCGGGCTACACGCTCATCGACCCCGTTTCCGTTATGATAACCCACTGGAGCGAGATTATGAAGCGCTATGCGCACGAGCTGCTCTCGCGTCAGGACGTCAACACAATGATTGAAAACGTCAAGAAAACCAACCCGATTGTTGTTGATGATATTATACCGAAGGTTATATCTGTCGGTTATTTACAGAAAGTATTGGCAAATCTGCTTAAAGAGGGTATCCCGATTCGCGATATGGAAACGATTTTGGAAACCCTCGGCGACCACACAAACGTGCTCAAGGACATCGATATCGCGACCGAATACGTCCGGCAGTCGCTCAAGCGCACCATCACGCACCGTTTCGCCGAGGCGAACAGCCTGCGCGTTATCACGCTTGACACGCAGATTGAGGATATGATTGTAAGCTCGGTCAAGAAAAACGACCAGGGCAGCTACCTCGCAATGCCGCCGGACGTTATCCAGAGCATTGTCGCGGCAACCAACGAGGAAATCGACAAAATCAAGGATGTTATACCGACTGTAATAATTTTGACCTCGCCGGTTGTGAGAATTTACTTCAAAAAGCTCACCGAGCAGTTTATTCAGAACATCACGGTGCTGTCGTACAGCGAAATTGACGCGTCCGCACAAATTCAGGCTATCGGCAATATCTCGCTTGGCGTGAGAACAGCGGGGTGAGTTGGCGCGGGGCTGTAAATCGCATTGCGGAGCGGTTTGAGCGGGTTCGCGCTGAAAACGCTGTTAAACGCTTATCGCGGTGCTCGTCGAAAGGCGCTTCTGCAACAAACATGGCAGCGCCGGCTCGGTTTCTTCTGAGAACGCTGAAAGCGCGTTGCAGAGCGGCTTGGCGGCTTGGGAGCGCGGTTAAAGTTGGGTTCTCGAAAACGCTTGGTGCGGTTTGCACGCGAAAAGTTGGTTAACAAAAATTACAGACAGTAAAAAATGGGGAGAGCTTCGGGGGTGATACAAATGTCCGAAACGTATAATAATGCCGAACGGGTTGCTTTGTATCAGCAGAACCGCGATATCGCTCTGCGCAACGAAATTGTGCTGCAGAATATGGGCTTGGTGCGCACGGTCGCTCTCTCTATGAGGAATATGTATGTTAAATTCGGCGACGTTGACGACGTGGTGAACGAGGGCGTAATCGCGCTGATGGACGCAATCGAGAGCTATTCCCCCAACCGCGGCGCGAAATTTGAAACCTACGCGAGCATAAAAATCCGCGGCGCTATCATAGATTTTCTCAGAAAGCAGGACTGGATTCCGCGCAATGTGAGGAAATTTGCCAAGGCTCTTGACAAAGCCAATTCTATGTTGTATAATTTAAATGGGAGAGCGCCCACAAATTCCGAACTCGCCGCCCAATTGGGTATGGACGAGGAAAAAATGCTCAAGATGATGACCGAGTGTTCCTGCACAATCACGCTTTCCTTCGAGGAGCTGCTGTACGAGGACAATATCGACGAGCCGTCTGTCAAGGACAGCGGCGTTGACCGCGAGCTGCTGCACAACGAAATGCGCAAGGTTGTCGCGGACGCCGTGAACGAGCTTGGCGAAAAGGAACGGCAGGTTATCACGCTTTATTACTACAAAAATCTCAAATATTCCGATATCGCAAAGGCACTCGGCGTTTCCGAGGGGCGCGTTTGCCAGATTCACTCAAAGGCAACGCTCGCGCTGAAAGCAAAGCTCAGCGGGTACGTTAAGGGCAACTGAAAGGAGAAGCTATGAACCGAGGTTTTTATTACGCCGCGAACGGTATGATTATGAACCAGCGCAAGCTCGACTGCATCGGCAACAACCTTGCTAATATGAGCACGTCGGGTTATAAGCGCGACACGGTTCTGCCGAATTCGTTCCAGGAGCAGATGATTCTTGTAAAGCACCGCGAGGAGCTTTCGGGTACTTTCAGGCATACTTATATCGATACTTCATATACCGATTTGCAGCAAGGTTCTTTTGAGTTCACCGAAAGCCCGTTTGACGTGGCGGTACAGGGTGACGTTTATTTCAACATCGCGGGGTACAACGGTGAAAATATGCTCACGCGAAACGGAAACTGGGAGCTTGACAGCGAGGGTTATCTTTGCCTTTCGACATCGGGAAGAATTCTTGGCGAAAACGGCGAGATTTATCTCGGCACAAAGGAGTTCACCATCGACGTTGACGGCAGCATTTACCGCGACGGACAGCTTGTCGATAAGCTGCTGCTCTCGTACATCGACCCCGAGAGCGACGTCACGAAATTCGGCGCGAATATGTTCACTGCGGCGAGCGCGACGGCTGTTCCTGCGGACGCGAAATACGAGATTTTGCAGGGCGCGTTGGAGCGGTCGAACATTGACTTGAACTACGAACTCACGATGATGATGAACACGAACCGGCTCTACGAGGCGTCAAGCGCGATTTTTAAGCTCGCGGACGGTATGAACCAGAACTGCGTGAATTTGTGCAAGAAGGTTTAATGCGATAATTATAGGTACTAACGAAATTGCCTCTGTTTAAATGTTTGATAAGCCGCTTGCGGGCGAAAAAACTGACATTTGAACTTACTTGAGGCGAAATAGGGCGCAGCGTGACGCTGCGGGAGGAAAACGATGAACATATCATTCCACACGGGCAAAACCGCTATGATTGCGCAGGCAAAGGCGCTCTCGGTTTACGCCAACAATATGGCGAATATCAACACGGTTGGCTATCAGACAATCCGCCCCGACTTCGCGGACTGCATCTATGAGAGCTACCGCCGCGATTTTGTTGACTCGGACGAGGACGGCGAGAAGGATATCCTCGAACCCGACTGGCAGACGGGACACGGCGCGTATGTTCAGAAAACGGATTTGATGTTCTCGCAGTCGCATTTCTACGACACCGAGCGAAACCTCGATTTTGCAATCGGCGGCGAGGGATTTTTCGCTGTCGAGGACAGATACGGAACCGTAAACTACACTCGCGACGGCGCTTTTGCGATGACGCAGGTTGGCGAAAACGGCGAGTGGTGGCTGGTTTCATCGTCGGGCGAGTACGTTCTCGACAACAATAAGGAGCGTATCCAAATCCCGTTCATCGAGGGTGAACCGAACGTTGACTGGAGCGCGCTCAAGGAGAAAATCGGCGTTTTCGAGTTCCCGAACCCGTACGGTCTGGAGGCGCTCGGCACCAACCGTTACGTTGAAAACGGAAAGAGCGGTGCTGCCGTGGCAAACCCGAACGCGGAGAAGCTTCAAAGCGTGCTGATTGCGTCAAACGTTGATTTGGCAACGCAGATGGTTAAGCTCATCGAAACGCAGCGCGCGTATCAGATAAGCTCGCGCGTTGTCACAACTTCGGACGAACTCGCGAGAATTGCCAACAATTTGCGGTAATTTACGTTAACGGCGCAGCACTCAAAATATCTCGCCGTACGATAAAAGCGCGTTGCAGAGCGATTTTTCGCTTTCGCGTTAATCAAGGCGTGTTCTCGGGAAACAGCGGCGCGGGTTGCACAAAAAGTTGAGCACACGAATTTGGCAGCAGCTGCCAAAAATGATACAATTTGCAAGAAAATTGTACAAAATTAACAAAATTCTCTTCGCGGAAGAAGGTTGAGAAAATGATTAGAAACTACGAGGATTTGTCGCCGACGGCAATTGACTGTCTTAAAGAAATCGGCAACATCGGCTCGGGAAGCGCCGCAAACGCGCTTTCGCAGATGCTCGGAAAGACTGTTACGATGCGTGTTCCTGACGTGAGCGTTCTGGATTATCAGCACGTCATCGACCAAATGGGCGGTCCCGAAAAGGTTATCACGGGCATTCTCGTGCACCTGAACGGCGATATCCAGGGTATGATTATGTTTCTGCTCGAGGACAGTTTTGCGCAGGTTGTGCTCTCGACGTTTCTCGGCAAGCAGGATATCTGCGTGGTTAAGCTCGACGAAACCGATTTCTCCGCGATTAAGGAAATGGGCAACATCATGGCGGGCAGCTATTTGCAGGCAATCGGCACCCTCACGGGGCTTACGATTGATATGAGCGTTCCCGCGATGACGGTGGATATGATGGGCGCGATTATGAGCGTTCCGATTGTGGAATATTCCGAAATCGGTGATAAGGTGCTGTTTATCAACGATGGATTTGTGATTGACGGCGTGAACATCAAGTCAAACATTATCCTTATCCCCGATATGAAGTCGCTGTATATTTTGATGAAAAAGCTCGGTGTTGTGGAAGATGAGTAACTTGACGATTGGAATAGGCGATTTGAAAGTGTGCAAAGCGCCGGATATTTTGGTTACCTACGCGCTGGGTTCGTGCGTGGGAATTTGCCTGCTGGACAGCACCGCGCGCGTCGGCGGTCTTTCACACATTATGCTCCCCGACAGCACCGCGGGAGTGAACGGCGCGTCTGCTCCCATGCGTTTCGCGGACACCGCAATCCCGCTTCTCATCAAGGAGATGGAAAAGCTTGGTGCGTCGCGTGGCAGACTGCGCGCGAAAATTGCGGGCGGAGCGACAATGTTCGCGATTGCCAACGACAAGTTCAACATCGGCGACAGAAACGTTGCCAAGGTCAAGGCAATGCTGGCAAGCGAACGGATACCCATTCTCGCCGAGGACACGGGCGCGGATTACGGAAGAACTCTGTTTTTCTACCCCGAAACGGGTGTTATGGAGATACGCGCTGCCGCGAGAGGCACGAAAATGCTGTAAACCAAGGGCTGAACAACGCAGCCCTTGTTGAGTTTAGGAATAAAGCGGCATTCCGCGCGGTTGTTTAGCGTTGAAAGCGGGAATAATAGCGGCGGCACTGCTTGCTGTTGAACACGCGCGGCTTTCTTGACAATTCGAGATGCTTGTTGAGCGAGATTTTCCTCGATAACGCAAGCCGCCCGTTAAACGATAGGCTGCACGGCGAGCGGCAATGCAAGACGGTTGTTGAGCTAGATTTTTCGCGGCAACGCGAACGAAATTATGTTTAGGATAAAATGAACGAGAGAATAGACTATCTGCGCGACAAGGCGAACCGCCTCCCGACCGAGCCGGGCGTGTACCTGATGAAGGACGAGAGCGGGAAAATCATCTATGTCGGCAAGGCAAAGGCGCTGAAAAACCGCGTCACAACCTACTTTCGGCACAACTCACAGCACACTGCGAAAACGCTGAAGCTGGTGTCGAAGATTTACGATTTTGATTTCATCGTCACAAAAAGCGAGCTGGACGCGCTTGTGCTGGAGTGTTCGCTGATTAAGCTCCACCAGCCAAAGTACAATATCTTGCTCAAAGACGACAAGGGCTACAATTATATAAAAATCTCGCACGGCGAGTTCCCGAGAATTTCCTACACGCTCCAAACGAGCGACAAAAACGCGGATTATATCGGGCCGTTCACGAGCGGCTTTACCGTAAAGCAGGCTGTCGAGGAAGCGAACACGCTTTTTATGCTCCCGACCTGCCACAAGAAGTTTCCGCGCGATTTCAACAAGGAGCGCCCTTGCCTAAATCACCACATAAAGCGGTGTATGGGCGTTTGCGAGGGGAAAATCACGTCGGCGGAGTACAAAAAAATCGTGGACGAAGCTATCGAGTACCTCAAAAACGGCAGCAAAGCGAGTGTTGAAGAGTTGACGGCGGAGATGGAAAAAGCTGCCGAAAATCTCGAGTTTGAGCGCGCGGCACGGCTTCGCGACAGGATTTCCGCGCTCACCCGTCTCAAAAACGGGCAGAGCATTTTCGACGACAAGCAGGAGTTCGACATCATCGGAGGCGCGCAAAATATCGGTACGGCTTCTTTTGCTGTGATAAAATACCGCGGCGGGCGGCTTGTCGATAAGGAGAACTTTTTCATCGGTGAGGAGTATGAGCCCGCGGAAATGCGGCGGGATTTTTTGCTCAACTATTATTCGGAGCGCGACGATATTCCGCGTGAAATTCTCGTTGACGATGATTTTGAGGACGCGGATTTGCTTGGCGCTCTGTTAAAGGAACGCGCGGGTCACGCGGTGAAATTATACGTCCCGCAGCGCGGCGAGGGAATTTCGCGCATTGCGCTTGCGAGGAAGAACGCGGGTGAATATCTCGCGCTGAAAATGGGCAGAACTCAAAGAGAAATCTCCGCGCTCGAGGACCTGAAGGAGCTGCTGGGGCTTGCGAAAATCCCCGAAATCATCGAGAGCTACGATATCTCAAATTTCGGTGAAACGGGCGTTGTCGGCGGAATGGTGGTCTACAAAAACGGGCGACCGCTTAAGAGCGCGTACAAGCGGTTCTCGATAAAAACGGTTGACGGGCAGAACGACTACGCGTGTATGCAAGAGGTTCTGCGGCGGCGGCTGACGCGGTTTGCCGAGGGCGACGAGGATTTCGCGCCGCTGCCGGATTTGATACTGCTGGACGGCGGCAGAGGGCATATCAGCGCGGTTTCCGAGGTTTTCGGGGAACTTGGCGTGAAAATCCCGCTTTTCGGACTGGTGAAGGACAGCAAGCACCGCACGCGGGCAATCGCCGAGGCGGGCGGTGAAATCGAGATAAAATCCAACCGCGCGCTGTTCGATTTTTTGACGAACATTCAGGACGAGGTTCACCGATGGGCGATATCCTACCAGCGCGTCAAGCACAAGCAGGCGCTTTTTGCGTCGGAGCTGCGGCAGGTCAAGGGTATCGGCGAGGCGAAGCAAACCGCGCTGCTAAAGCATTTCAAGACCAAGCAGGCGATGAAAGCGGCGACCGTTGACGAGCTTCGCGAGGTTGCCAAAATCAACGCGGATACGGCGCGCGAGCTGCACGAGTTTATTCAGGCGAATTTCTGAGAGAGCACGTTTTCGTTGATAAGTCGTCGAGTGTTGACGAACTCGTCCGGGAACTGCGGTGAATAAAAACCGCGATATAGGTTGCAGCTTCGGACAAGCACCGCAAAAAACGCGTTTTACGGTAGCGTTGACGTGAGTTGGCAAGCTTAGCGCAGGAAAGCGCGTTTCTGATAAAGTCGGAGAATTTGGCTCAACAGCGCGGCTTCACGGGTGAATGTGGCAAATTCGGTTTAATAACGCGGTTTTCTGGCTGAATAACGCGAATTTCTCTTAATAGCACGATTTTCGGGCTGAACAACGCGAATTTCGCTTAACGGCGCGATTTTGTCGGCTGAACGTGGCAGATTTGGCTCAACAGCGCGTTTTTTGGCAAGCTCCGCGAGGGCGAAAAAGTTGGCGAGAAAACGTGTTGATTTTGATAAAGTTTGGATATGTGCACAAAATATGCGTTGGAATTACGTTAAAGTTGCACAAGAAAATATAGATTTGGGGAGAAAAAATGCAGGTTATTACAGGAACAGCGCGTGGAAGAAAGCTGATAACGGTTGAGGGGACGGATTTGGTTCGCCCGACCGCGCAAAAGGTTAAGGAAGCGATTTTCAGCGCAATTCAGTTTGAGATTGAGGGCGCGGAGGTGCTCGACCTGTTCGCGGGGAGCGGGCAGCTCGGTATCGAGGCGCTGAGCCGCGGCGCGAAATTCTGCACATTCGCCGACAACTCGGCGGTGTCGCTCAAGGTTGTCCGCGAGAATATAAAGCACACGAGCTTCGAGAGCTGCTCGGAGGTTGTGAACAAGCCGTTCGGCGCGTTTTTGAAGCTCACGCAAAAGCGGTTTGACCTGGCGTTCCTCGACCCGCCATACGGGAAGAAGCTCATTCAGAAGGCGCTGCCCGACTTGGCTGAGAAGATGACGGAGCGCGGGATAATCGTCTGCGAGCACGAAAAGGAGTGCACACTCCCGAAGAACGTCGGGCGGTTCACCCTCACGCGGTCGCTCGGTCACGGCATTGTCGGCGTATCGATTTATCGGATTGTCGGTGAGGAGCAGGAGTGAGCGCTGCCAAAGCCGACGCGTGTTCACCAACTTTTGCTCGGAGTTTTCGGAAAAGTTGTTGGCGAGATAACCGAGTTTGCGAAAACGCTCGGCTCGAGTTCGCCGGATAGCCAAAGTTGGCGCGGAGTTACAGCGCGTGTCATTTTGCAACGTTAAATCTAGCGCAGAACGACAACCAAAGTTGACGAAAATATTCTCGTTTCACCACCGCGCGGTTGCTCAACCACGGCATTTCCGGTTAACGTTAGATATGCGTTGCAGGGCAGGAGTGAGCGCTGACCTAGTTGGCGCGGAGAAAACGCTAAAGCCGTATGTTCAATAAAAATGTGCGCCGAGTTCACACAAAGTTGTCGATGAGCACGCAGGAACGGGTTCGTAGAAGAGCACGAGCTTCCGAAAACGCTCGGCTTGCGTTGGACATCGAACGTTCACGGGGACAATCCGTGTTTTGAGCAGCGCAAAATGTTGTCGGGCGCAGACAAAGTTGGCAAAAAGTCTTGCAAGGTGCAGATAAAGGAGTTTTTATGAAAACAGCAATTTACCCGGGGAGCTTTGACCCCGTCACGAACGGTCATCTCGATATCATTCGCCGCGCGTCGGGAATGTTTGACAAGCTGATTGTTGTCGTGCTGATTAACCCGCTGAAGACATACAGCTTCTCGATTATCGAGCGCAGAAACCTGCTGCTCAAGGCTACCGCGGGTATGAAAAATATCGAAATCGACAGCTATGACGGGCTGCTCGCGGACTATTTCAAGCAGCGCAGCGATGTGGACGTGATTGTAAAGGGGCTTCGCGCGACCTCGGACTTTGAGTACGAGTTTCAGATGGCTCACACCAACAAGGACCTCAATCCCCGCGCGGAAACCGTTTTCCTGCCCGCTTCGCTTGGGACAACCTTTGTTTCATCGAGTATGGTTAAGCAGGTGGCAATGTTCGGCGGTGATTTGTCGAAATACGTTCCCGCGGTGATACACGAGGAGATTAGCCGAAAGCTCAAGCTCGAGTTTGACGACAAAAAGGCGGAGGCTCGCTTCCGCGCTGATGATAAAGAATAAATTTGGAGGGAAAATATATGCAGAACTCTTATTCTATTGAAGACCTGATTGAAATGCTCGAGGACCTCATTCACGACGCAACGCGCGTTCCGTTCGGCAAGAAAAGTATGGTTGATGTTGCCAAGCTGAACGATATTGTAAGCGATATGCGCCTTGCGCTGCCCACGGAAATTCGGCAGGCGCAGAAGGTTGTCGAGGACAAGAACCGCATTATTCACGATGCCGAGAAAGAGGCAGAGGGGATTATCCGCAAGGCTGAGCAGCGCCGCCGCGAGCTTATCGAGGAATCGGATATTATGAAGGAGGCGCGCCGCCGGGCAACCGAGGTTATCAGCGCCGCGCAGGCTCGCTGTACCGATTTGCGCGTTTCGACTGATGATTTCGCGGACAAAATGCTCGGGCGTGTTGAGGAGCTGCTCAAAAAGGATTTGAACGACCTCCAGCTCCTGCGCAAGAGCATTTCCGGCTCCAACTCTATCCAGCAGCAGCCGCCTATCAAGCCGATGGACCCGATTAACGTTCCCGACAAGTCCGAGTAAAACGCTGATTTTGCTCAATAACACAACAATAAATCCGTTTTGCGCGTTTCGACCGATGACTTCGCGGATAAAATGCTCGGGCGTGTTGAGGAGCTGCGCAAGAGCATTTCCGGCTCCAACTCTATCCAACAGCAGCCGCCTATCAAGCCGATGGACCCGATTAATGTTCCTGACAAGTCCGAGTAAAAACGCTGATTTTGCTCAACAACATAACAAGAAAACCCGTCGATTTTGGTCGGCGGGTTTCGTTTAATTTATCAACTTTGTTGGTGCACGGGAAACAGGAGTTGCTCAAATGGGCTCTTCTCTCCGGTACAACGCACGCAACGACCAACTTGGCAGACAGCACGGCTTTGCGGGGAGCAGACTTTCCTGTGAGCTATATCGAATTAGCGGGAACTTTTGGTGGGCTTTGCGGACCGTTTTAGGGTTTCTGCGAAACCTTGGCATTTTCGGCGGCATCGAACCGCCGAAAATGCGCGGGTGAAGCCACGCACAAAGGTTGATAAAATCGACAGATTAATTAGCGTGGCTTCACCCGCCCCGGAGCCGACTTTTACCGTTTGGACGAACCTTGTGGAAGGTGCAGGCGATTTTTCGGGCATCGAACCCGAAAAATCGCGCGGGTGCAGTCACAACCTTTTAAGAGGGAGGTTGTGACTGCACCCGCAGTTGACAGGGTTGGTGGCTCGAAATAAATCTCTGGGTTTACGCGCTCTCCGGCATTTTCGGCGGCATCGAACCGCCGAAAATGCGCGATTTTGAGAAGCTCGTTCCTCGCTTCTCAAAATCGTGATCTAGCTTATTGGTTTAAGCATCGAGGTTAGGTTGTTCTGATTTCTTGCGATTTTTCGGGTGTCGAACCCGAAAAATTGGCAAGGGTTGCTAAACTGATGCCGAGTTTTTCGGTAAAGATTACTTTGTTAACAGTCTTTTTTATGATATTACGCTTCGCTCCAGTGCCTCCGGCGGCAAAGAACCTTTTTCTGAAGAAAAAGGTTCCTTGACCTCCAAAAAGACTTTTAGCGCTTCGCGTGCTTGATTTCTGCTCTGTTAAAGCGTTCCCGCCGCAAAAAGCTCGTCCACGGCTTCCCGCAAGCCCTTGTTCTCGGGCAGCGCCAGCATCGGGTCCTCCGCCAAAATCTCGTTTGCCAGCGCCTCAACCTCCTCCAACACGTCCGCGTCGTCCGCCAAATCAGCAACCTTCATCGGCGGCAGCCCGTGCTGTTCTTTTCCGAAAAAGTTGCCCGGCCCGCGCAGCTTCAAATCCGCGTCCGCAATTTTGTACCCGTCGGTCGTTTCGCACATCGCCTTAAACCTTGCCCGCGCGTAATCCGTTTTGCTGTCGCTCATCAGCACGCAGTAGCTCTGCACGCTGCCTCTGCCGACCCGCCCACGCAGCTGGTGGAGCTGCGAGAGCCCGAATTGCTCGGCGTTTTCGATGAGCATAACCGCTGCGTTCGGCACGTCAATCCCGACCTCGATGACCGTTGTTGACACAAGCAGCTTCAGCCGATTTTCGTGAAATTCCCGCATTACCGCCTCTTTTTCGGACTGCTTCATGCGCCCGTACAGCAGCCCCGTCGGCACCCCCGCAAACTCGCCGCGCGTAAGCTGCTCGTAATACTTGAGCGCGCTCTGCTTCTCGGACATCGCCTCGTTTTCCTCGACTAGCGGGCAAACGATGAACGCCTGTAAGCCCATCGCGATGTGCTTTTTGATGAACGCGTAGATGCGCTTGCGAAACGATGTGTCCACCGCGTAAGTCTTGACGGGAAGCCGTCCGAGCGGCATTTCGTTGATAATCGAAACGTCGAGGTCGCCGTACATTATGAGCGCAAGCGTGCGTGGAATGGGCGTTGCGGACATCGCGAGAATGTGCGGATTTGCGCCCTTTTCGGCGAGCTCCGAGCGCTGGTACACGCCGAAGCGATGCTGCTCGTCAACAATTGCAAGCCCAAGCCGCTTCATTGCGCTGCTGCGTTGAATTAGTGCCTGCGTGCCGATGAGCACGTCGATTTCACCCGCAGCGGCTGCCTCGCGAACGCGTTTTTTCTCGGCAGCAGAAAGCGCTCCCGACAGCAGCCCAACCCGTATTTCAAGCGGCTCCAAGAACCCGCGAAACGTTTTGTAGTGCTGCGCGGCGAGGACTTCGGTTGGTGCCATGACGGTTGTCTGGAAACCGTTTCGCGCGGCAAAAAACGCGGCTGCTGCGGCAACGAGGGTTTTTCCGGAGCCGACGTCGCCCTGTACGAGCCGGTTCATCGGGAACAGCTGTTTCATATCGGAAATGCAGTCTGAAATTGCGCGGAGCTGCGCGTTTGTTGGCGTGAAGGGGAGAGAACTGTAAAATTCTTCCAGTGAAACCTCGGTCATAACCGCGCCCGAAAGCGATTTTCCGCGCGTTTTGAGCCGCGCCAGCCCGAGCTTCAGCGAAAGCAGCTCCTCGAAAACCAGCCGTTTCCGCGCCGCTTTGTACTCGTCGCGTGATTTGGGAAAGTGAATTTTCCGCACGGCATCATCTGCACTTAACAAAGAGTATTTTTTTACGACACGCTCCGGCAGCCTTTCGTCAATTTGCACAAATTTCAGAGCGTCCGCGACATTTCTGCTAACAACATCTCGCGAAAGTCCCGCTGTTAAGGGATATTTCGGGAGCAAGCCTGTTTGGCTGACGGGAAGATAGGTCGGTGAACCAACCTGCAAATGCACTAAATCCCCCGAGATTTTCCCATAAAATAAATACTCTTTGTATAATTCCAGCTTTTCAAAAGCGTACTTCGTGTTGAAAAAAACGGCGGTGATTTCGCCCTCGCCGTCGGTGAGAAGCGCCTTGTAGACCGCAGTCCGCGCGTACTGCGAGAACGGCGCGTGCTTTTGGGCAACGCTCGCCCGAAACGCGCAGCTTTCGCCGAGCTGCAAATCGCGTATCTTGACGGGATTGGTGAAATCGATGTAATCCCGCGGGTAGAGCCGCACGAGCTGTTCAGCGGTTGTAATTCCGAGTTTTTTATAAAGCTCGGCTCGCTTTGGACCAACGCCTTTTAAGTAAGTAATTTCCATAAGTGTAAGCTATTTCCATACAAATTTCCCCGCAAAAACGCGGGGAGTTGACTATTTTAGATGTAAGTTCACGTCAAATTGCACAAAAGAATTTGTACAAAACGCACTTATGCAAGTTGCACAAAAACGTGAACAACATAATCTCATTCGACCGAGATTATGTAATAGTACACGGGTTGTCCGCCGTTCACGAGCGCGATTTCAACGTCCGAGCCGAGCTTGTTTTGCAATTGTTCATACGCCTCACTTGCATCATCGTCACTCACGTCTGCGCCGTATATGACGGTGACGTAGCTCGAAGATGACGTAACCAAGCGCTTTGCGAGCTTCACAAGTGCCTTTCCAACGTTTTTCTCGGTGAACACAATTTTGCCGTTATCCATCGCCAAAATTTCACCCTGCTTGATTTTGTGCCCGTCGTACTCCGAGTCGCGCACGGCGTAGGTTATCTGACCGCTGCCCACGCGGTCAAACGCCTCGGTCATCGCGGCGCGGTTTGCCGCAAAATCGCCACTCGGGTCAAAGTTCATCATCGCGGAAATGCCCTGCGGGATATTCCGCGTCTGGAGCACGCACACGTTGCGGTCGGCGAGCCGCGCCGCTTGCTCCGCTGCCATGATAATGTTCTTGTTATTCGGCAGCACGAACACGTTTTTCGCGGGCGTCTGCCCGATTGCCTCGAGAATGTCCTCGGTGGACGGGTTCATTGTTTGACCACCGCTTACGACGTTGTCCGCGCCAAGGTCCTTGAACAGCGCCTGCAGCCCCGCGCCCGCCGCAACCGCGACAAATCCCGTTTCGTTCACTGGTTCAACAGGAGATTTACGGTTTTGCTTGGACGCTTTCACCAAATTTTCCGTCTTTTCCAACAAATTCACAACAGAAACTTTGGTTAAACTGCCAAATTTCAATCCCTCTTCAAGCGCCTTTCCGGGGTGATTTGTATGAACATTTACACGAATAAAATCGTCGTCATCAGCGATTGTGATGCTGTCGCCGATGGTTTCGAGGTACGCAGAGAGCGCGCTGGGGTCCTTCGAGCCGGCGCCCTTCTTCACCACAAATTCCGCGCCGTAGCCGTATTTCATCTCGGTCTGCGCGGCCTCGGCAGCGGCGGCGTTAGGCTTTTTGTCAGACTCATCGGGGACGATTTTGCCGCCCGAAATAACGCTGTACATTCCCTCCAAAATCACGACGAAGCCCATTCCGCCCGCGTCCACAACGCCCGCTTTTTTCAGCACGGGGAGCAGCTCGGGGGTTCGTTCAAGCGACTTTTTCGCCTCATCGATGAACAGCGCGAGAAAATCGGCTGAAGTGGCTCCGGAAGCGGCCTCGGCGGTGTTTTCCCACGCTTCGCGCGCAACCGTGAGGATAGTGCCCTCGGTCGGCTTCATAACCGACTTGTACGCCGCGTCAACGCCGAGCTTGAGCGCGGCAGAAAGCTCGGCGGCGGTTGCCTCGGACTTGCCCGCAAGCCCCTTGGAGAGCCCTCTGAAGAGCAGCGAGAGGATAACGCCGGAGTTTCCGCGCGCGCCTCTGAGCATCGCTGAAGCGGCTTTTTTCGCGACCTCGCCGACAGGCGCGCCGTCGGGAATGTTGGAAAGCTCGCCGATTGCGTTTCCGATGGTCATCGACATATTTGTACCCGTGTCGCCGTCGGGCACGGGGAACACGTTAAGCTCGTCCACCTCAACGCGTTTGTTTCGCACATTATTAGCTCCCGAAATTATCGCGTCGCGCAGGAGCTTACCGTTGATTGACATCACAAAAATTCCCTTCCAAAAACAATTTTTTTATAAAATATCCGCGCAAAATTACGCGAATTTTTTCTCGAAAATACAAGCGAAAAATAACGCAAAAAATCGAACAAAAATCAGCTCAAAATTCACCCCAAAATCGGTGTGAAAATTAACTCAATTTCTTGGTTAAAAAATACCTCAAAAAACAGGCTGATTTTTACCCTAATTTCCGGCTAAAATCAACGTTGTTGAAAACACCGATAAATTCGGTTGTTAAGCCGTTTTTAAGGCGCAAGA
>SFLN01000120.1 GCA_004554555.1 [Eubacterium] saphenum
CGTCAATCAGCTTGAAATCCGAGATATCCGCCTCGTAGGTGCAGCCCACGAACTTAAACGCTCGCTGTCCATCGGGATATTCGCCGCTGACGACCTGGTCTGTATTACCCATCATAGTATAAGATTCCAATTCCATTTCTCCGCTTTGGGAATAATCATAATACTCATTGCCCAAAATCGAGTGAATGGGAAAACAGCCGCTTGTAAAAACAATACAGCAGCAAAGCAAAACCGCAAATATTCGTTTTTTAAGCGAAATGCGCATTTACCTCACCGTCATCTTTCTGTTCTTCTGAATGAAAAAATAAACCACACCGCCAATTACAAGCACGCCGAAAATTATGATAAAATCGAGCGGATTTATCGCGGAAACCGCCTTGATTTCAACTCGCGCAGAGGTTGTATTTCCCGCCTTGTCGGTTGCCGTGATGCGGTAAATTCCCGCGCCGAGAAGCTCGGTTAGGTTGCCCAAAATCTGCCCGTTTTTCGTCACGCGCAACGTACATTCCGTGTCCGATGTGACAACAACTTTCTCGCTGAAAACAACATCGGTTGTGCCGTTGAAATAAAGCACGGGCGGAGTTGTGTCGCGCGAAAGTCTGACGCTCCTCGTTGTCGTGCCGTTTTTGTACTCGACAGAATACTCGCCCTCGCCGTTCAAAACAGCATAATTCTTGTTCTCAAGAGGAACGCTTTCACCATTAAGTTTAACCGAGGTCAACTCATATCCATAAGGCGGCTGATAAATCCCAAGCCGATTTGTTGAGCTTGTAAACAGGTTGAACGAGAAATAGCGCTTCTCCATTTTCCCCTCGTCGTCAAAGCAGGAGATTTCCATTTTATACGCGCCGTCCTCGGTAATCAGCCCGCTTGACGGCATCGAGAAAATATTTCCGTCGCGCGTTATCGAGCAAACTGCCGAGTCCGGTATCGACAGCTTCGGCATAAAGCCAACCGTTTCCCCGTCGAGAACATTCGTGACAAGCTCCGTGCCGTTGATGAAAGTGTGCCGGAAGCTCTCGCCGTCAATGTTCTCAAGCTCCACTCTTCCCGTAATCTGCTTTTCCTCGGGTTCTGTGGACTGCTCGCCGATTTCCACGCCAAAACGCGCCTGAACCGAGCCGCTGCCGTTGCGCAGCTTGTGCGATACCGTCACCTCGTAAGTGCCGTTTTCCGTGAGGAAATACTCGCTCGACTGCTCAAGAAAACCGCCGCTGTTGACGAGAATTGAGATGTCATCATCCTCGGTGCCGACAAGCAAAATCGACGTGGAATTTTCGCCGTCGCTTAAGCTCTCGGACGCGTAAAAGCTCGCGCCGTCGGGAAACGTGTAGAAGTACATCATCGTTTCCTCGTCATAGCTGCGCGAAACCAGCGACAAATCGCTCGAAAAGCTTGAACTTTCGGCAGCCGCAAAGCATTCAAGGCCCATCAAAACCGCCGTCAAAACCGAAATAACAAGCGCCGAAAACGCCTTTTTAAAGCTCATGTGAAACCTCTTTTTGACGCGTCATCTCACGCGGCTTTTGAGTGAGCCTCGGCGGCTCATACATATTCGCCTTGCGGAGAAGCTCCTCAAAAGTTATCTTCACGCGATATTCGCTGTCGCCGTGAACGCGCTCTGCACGCGGCTTCGCGGGAGCTTTTGCTTCCTTTTCGGGCGCGCGGTAAAACGTTGTTTCTTCGGCAATATCGTGCTGTTTCTCTTCAGCGAAATCGAGTTTTTCCTCATCAACGAAATCGTTCTCAGGAGCAATTTTTTCGAGATTTTTGGAAGCCGCGCGCTGCTCCTCGACAGGCGGCAAACCCGCTTTGATACGCGCTTTTTCCATACGCAGCGCGGAAAGCTCCTTCTCCCACTGCGCTCTATGTTTCGGGTCGTCAAAATATCCCATATCACTTTTCTCCTGTAATCATTTTTCCGACAATTCCGTTTACTGCGCCGAACAATTCGGTTTTGCTCTTCAACACCACAATGCTGTAACGCTCCGGCTCAATGTCCGCGGGAATACAGCTCCGCAGCTTGTTGTTCCCCGAAAGCAGCTCCAGCGCCTCTTTCTCAAAGCAGACGTAAGCGTTGATATCGCCCGATTTGAGAAGCTCCGCCGCAGTTTTCGCGTTGTTGCAAATCAGATTTCCGTCCGCTACAATAGCAATAAGCGAGCGCAGAAGGCTCTCGGGAAGCTCCGAAGACGCACCGACAACCCGCCCCGTAAGGTCGGTTGTGCCGGTTACCGTAAGGTCACCGCCGCAGACGATGTAAATTCTGTTTTCCGCGACAGGCATTGTCATCAGAAAATTCAAGCCGGGGGAGTTGGATTCGCTGAAAGCGCCGACAGCGATGTCCGCTCTGCCGTTCGAAACCATTTCAAGAGCCGCGCTTCTGTCCGTTTTGCTTATCTCAAGCGGCACGCCAAGCTCTTTTGCAATGTGCTCGGCGATTTCCTCGGAATTTTCCAGCTCAAACGTAACCGCCGCGCGCAGCTTCCCGCTTTTAAGCATCGGCTCCTTCGGTGTCCCGCAGCCGCTCAGAAACAAAACCGCCGCGCAAATTAACAGTGCAATTTTCTTCATATTTATTCTTTGAAAAGTTCCTGCAAGTCCTCCGAAGCCACGATATCAACGCAGGTGCGGTTAGACGGCGCCGTGACAACAAACGCGCGTCCTCTCGGGTTGTTGATAATCTGGTCTTGCTCGGTTTCGTTGATTTCGCCCGCCTTTTCGTACAGCTTGCACAAATCGTTCATATCGTTCGGCGCAAGCGCAAAAATAAACGAATACTGGCACGCGTTGATAATCGCCGTGGACTTGCGCGCAAGTTCCTCCGTGCCGACAAAGTCCTTGACGTTCTGCGTGATGATAATCTGCATACCGTTGTACTTACGGATACGCTTTGCGAGCTGATACATAAAGTCAAGCGCAATCGGGTATTTCTCGTCGATGAAAACGTGCGCCTCGTCTATTACAATGATGATTTTTCTGTTCGCGTGGTGAAGAAGATTGTATTCGCGGTTTTTGATAATCTCGTTGTCGAGATACTTCAGCACCAAAAGCATCTGAGCGTTTGCAATCGTGTTGTTTCGGTTTGCAAGAAGCGACTGGAAGTTGAACGCGATGCAGTTCTCCTTCGTGGAAATCGAGGACGGGCTGTTCCACAAGTGCGCGTTTCTGCCGCCCGTCGAGAATTTCGACACATAGTTGAGCAAAATTCGCAGATTGTTCTTGTTATAATCACTGGAAGCGCGCTGGAAGTCAGTCAAAATCTTGTCGTAAAGGTCGTCGAAAATCGGGTAATCCTCGGGCGAGAGCGTCGAGAGGTCGGTGTACGCGTCGATACCCTTTTCCGCGTAAATTCTCGGGAAAAGGTTGTTCAGATACTCGAGCGCGTCGTTTTCGGTTTCGGGCAAAATCTGCTTGAAGAACTCCTCGAGGAACTGCAAATGCGCGTTAAAGCTGTTAGACGCGCCCTCCTCGTCATCGGAAAGTCCCGTGATAATCTGGAACGGATTGAGGTTGCCCTCGGTTGCCTTTCCGACGTCAATCATCTTGCCCTTGAGCTTTTTCGCAAGCGCGCCGTACTCGTTCTCGGGGTCGAGGATAAAGATTTTGCTGTTGTCGGCGGCAAGGTTGGACAAAATAGTTTTAGTTGCAAACGATTTACCGGAACCTGACTTACCGATTATCGCCATATTACTGTTTACGCGTTCGCTGTCACGCTGGAAGAAGTTGACGAAAACGGGATTGCCGCCCGTTGTACCGAAGCACATTCCGTCCTTGTCCTGCAAGTACGGGAAAACGAACGGGAAAGCCGCCGCGATGGACGAGGAGTGAATTCCGCGGCTCTTTTTCATAAACGCGTCATAAGCCGAAATATGCGAGCTTGTGTACACGTCAAACGTCTGCATAAACAAATCCTGCGTCTTAAAGCCCGCTTCCGCGAGAATACGCTTGACGTTCTTTTTGAGCGAAACGTAGGTTGACGAGCTTGTCGTGGAAGTGCCCTCCGCAGCGCGTTTCGTGCGCTCGGTCAGCTCGTAGTCATAGATAGTGACGTAGGTGTTGACATCGTAGAGCGACTCGTTTTCGCTCTGAAGCATCGAGAGCAGCTCCGCCAAAGACTCGATGTTCTCGTTGATTTCCATCAAGCGGGAAACCTTGCCGGTCTGCCCCGCCTGACCGCGGAGTTCTTCAAGAGAACGGTCGATGCGCTTGATTGACTGGTAGCGTTCAACCGGCTTGAATTTCATCACAACGCGCGTATTCGGCACGTTGAACAACCGATAACCCCACGCGTTTCCGACAATTCCGGGATAATCGAGAATTTTCAGATTGTGCGTGATAAGACCGTCGTATTTCACGGTTCTGCCGGTAAGCTCAATCTTCTTCGGGATAATCCACTCGAGATAATCCTCAGGCTTGATTTTATCAACCTCGCGCTCGTCGAAAACCTGGCTGTACTGATATTTCAGGAAAATCGCAAGGTCCTTGCCCTTGAGCTGATGAGCGTCAAGTCCCGCGCTTCTGAACTGCCCGACAGCGTTTCTGGTCATCTCGGACAAAATCGGCTTTTTCTTATCGAACAGCACGAGATAGTGAAACGGGCGATAAACCTTATCGTCATAGTTTATCTTCTTGATTTCCTCAATTCTGCCGTAGATTATCTCAACGCGAATGGTAAGCTCTTCTTCGCTGATGATATCATCGAGATACGCTTTTTTGAGGTCGTCAATTTTCTTCTTCTCCGTGCGGATATATTCATCGTAAATAACGGGGCGGTCGATTTTGACG
>SFLN01000121.1 GCA_004554555.1 [Eubacterium] saphenum
TAACCGACATAGGCCACTTCACAATTCCCGCCTTTACCTTTGGAAATTTATCGAAAGAAAACTCGGTTTCAATCGGCGCTTTTGCCATTGCAAAGGTGTAGTTTCCGCCTTGAAAATGCTCGTGACTTAAAATCGAGCCGCCGACAATCGGCAAATCCGCGTTTGAACCCACGAAATAATGCGGCAGAAAATCCACGATATCAAACAATTTTTCAAACACCGCATTGTCTATAATCATTGGAATATGCTTCTCGTTGAACACAATGCAGTGCTCGTTGAAATAGCCGTAGGGTGAATACTGAAGCTGCCATTTCTCGCCGTTCACCGTTATCGGAACGGGGCGAAGATTTTGCCTTGCGGGGTGATTTGTGTTACCTGCAAAGCCAGCGTTTTCGGGACAGAGCTGACATTTCGGATAAGCCGCCGACTTCTGCGATTTTGCCGCTGCGATATCACGCGGGTCTTTTTCGGGCTTGGAGCGGTTTATGGTAATATCAAGCGTGCCGTACTCGCAGTCATAAGTCCACTTCATATCCTTTGCAATGCGTTCCGCGCGGACATAATTCACCTTTTTGCAGAAATCAAAATACCGCTCTGTCGCTTGCTTCGGGGATACTTTGTAGTTCTCGCCGAAATCCGCGATAACCTCTCTCGGCATCGGCGTGAGAATGCCCATAAGCCTTGTGTCAAACAGGTCGCGGGAGTTTGCCGTGTCGCCGATTATCCCGTTTTTGCAAGCGTACTCAATCAGCGGCGCAAGAATTTCATCAATAGTTTCATCGCTGTATTCTGCGTTATTTTCCTGCCAATCGGTCAGCCCGAATACCTCCATAAATTGATTACGAATAACATAAGTATCATCTTGTGTAATCAGCTTGTTCTTCAAAGCATAGCTAATCAATCTCTGAATTTCCGTGCAAATCATATTTTCGCTCCCTCATATCCGTTCGGGTGATTTTTATGCCAGTTCCACGCACTCGCGATAATTTCGTCAAGACTGTCGTGAACGGGCTTCCAGCCAAGAATTTTCTTCGCCTTTTCGCTCGATGCAACCAGCCTTGCCGGGTCACCCGCGCGGCGCGGTGTTTCGACAGCGGGGATTGCGTGACCGGTGATTTTTCGTGCCGTTTCGATAACCTCGCGAACGGAGTAGCCTACGCCGTTTCCGAGATTGAAAATATCGCTTTCGCCGCCGTTTTCGAGGTATTGAACCGCGAGAATATGCGCCTGAGCTAAATCGGTAACGTGAATATAGTCGCGGATACAAGTGCCGTCGGGCGTGTCGTAATCGGTGCCGAAAATCGAGATGCTCTCGCGCTTGCCGTTCGGGACCTGCAAAATAAGCGGAATCAAATGACTTTCGGGGTTGTGTGCTTCGCCGATTGTGCCGCTCTCGTCCGCTCCGCACGCGTTGAAATACCGCAACGAAACGTACCTCAAACCGTGCGCCGCCGCAGTCCACTTGAACATCTTCTCCATAGCAAGCTTTGTTTCGCCGTAAGGGTTGGTCGGGCTGGTACGGTCGCTCTCTAAAATCGGGATATTTTCGGGTTCACCGTAGGTCGCGGCAGTCGATGAAAACACGATTTTATCAATTCCGTGACGAACCATTGCTTCAAGCAGAACCTTCGTGCCACAAAGGTTGTTGTCGTAATATTTAAGCGGGTTCGTGACGCTTTCGCCGACCAGAGAAAAAGCCGCAAAATGGATAACAGCGTCAATTTTCTCCGAGCCGAAAAGTTTGTCCAAGAATTCAGCGTTACGAATATCGCCCTCATAAAACTTAGCTTTTTCGGGAACAGCGCTTCTAAAACCCGTAACAAGATTATCCACAACGATTACCTCGTGACCTGATTTTACAAGCTCCAGCGCGGTATGAGAGCCGATATAGCCCGCACCGCCCAATACCAAAATATTCATTATAATCCCTCCGTTATTTCAACGCCGCCAACGGGGCGAATTTTTATCTTCACGCACGAACCCTCGCCGAAAATTCGGTTCATCTCGGAGATGTATTTTTCTGCAAAATCAACCGGCACAAACGCTTGAATTGTGCCCGCAAAACCGCCGCCGTGTACTCGCACAGCGCCCTTGTCTCCGAGAATTTTTTTGCTCAACATTATGCCGAGAGTGAGCGCCTGCTTTGTCGGATTTGAGCAGGAAAACAGGTTTTGCAAAAGCTCCGCCGAGGAGTTTCCCGACTCATTCACAAGCTCGAGAAATCGCTTTATATCGCCGTTTCGCAGTGCCGCAGCTTCCTCGCTTGCACGGCGGTTTTCATCAAAGAAGTGCGCGGCTCGTAAAACAGCACGGTCGGAGCATTTTTTTCTAAGCTGCGGAATTGCGGCGTAGAAGTCGTTTTCGTTTACATCCCGAAGATACACCTTTCCGAACTGCGCCGCAACGCTTTCCATCTCGCTTCGGATTGCCGAATAATCGTCGGTCAAATCCGCGTGACTGCTCTTGGTGTCGGTGACGCAAATGCAGTAGCCGAGCCGCTCAAAATCACAGGAAAAGCTCTCGACAACGGGGTTTTCGGTGTCTGCAAAATCGATGAAAACAAGCCCGCCGACCGATGAAACCATCTGGTCCATCAGACCGCTGTTCTTGCCGAAATAGATGTTTTCGGCGAACTGCCCGATTTTCGCGATTTCGACAGCGCCCGCTCTGCCGCCGTTATAGTTTATATCGATAATCGTTCCGATAAGCGTCTCAAAAGCAGCCGAGGACGACAGCCCGCTCCCGACGGCAACCTCCGAGGTGCAGTAAAGGTCGAAGCCGCCGATTTGTGCGCCACGCTCGATAAACCGCGCCGTGATGCCGCTTACAATCGCCGCCGTACCCGTTTTCCCCGACTTATCGGATACGCTGTTCAGTTCAACCGAAAACGCGTCATAACCCTCGGATTTCACGCGGATAACGCCGTCCTCGTGAAACGCAGCAACCGCGATTATATCAAGATTTACCGCCGCAGCAAGCACGCAGCCGTGCTGATGGTCGGTGTGATTTCCTCCGATTTCGGTTCTGCCGGGCGCGGAGAAAATCCGGATATCGTGCCGCTCGGGATACAGCTCCGCGAAATGTTTTATAGCGCTGATATAACGCTGTTTCGGTTCGTTTTCCTCGCCGTAAAGCCGCGAAAAAATCGCTGAAAATCTGCCGTTTTCTATGTTTTGAATTGCCTTTTGTATCTCCATTTTATCAGTCCTTTCTGCTCAAAGAGAGCTGATTTTGAATTCAAGCGTGAGCTTTTCCTCGCTGCTGATTTTATACTCTTGATGAACGGGCGCACCCCACGAATCATCGCCGCCGACGCCCATTTGCTTTGCGGCAATCCGCACCCAAGTATAACTCGGCTCGGGCAGCTCTTCGCGGTGCATAGCGTTTTCAAGCTCGTACGCGCTGTAAGGAAGAACGCTCATTTCAAACGGGTTTTCACCCGCTTTAAAGCCAATCCCTGCGCCGTTTTCATCGTACAAATTAACGTATCTCACGCCTGTTCTGTTGCCGCACTCCTGCGGGTTGAGATACCGTGTGAAGTTGTCCTGCGCTGTTGAGGTGAACACGCCAAGCCTTGCTCCGTTATTGCGGTCAATGTAGTTTTCATCGGGACCGTTTCCGTAAAATGTGAAGTTTTCGTACTGTTTTTTCAGCTTGATATCCATCGCAAACACCGGCATATCGGGAAGCCCATTTACTCCGGAATACTCTGCGCGAACACCGAGCCTGCCGTCAAAAAACGCCGTGTAAGTAACGGTGAAATTGAACGCGGGAACGGTCGGCGCGGCAAAGTTGAAGGTTATCTCCGCGCTGTCGGGGTTTTCCTTAACGGAATTTCCGAGAAGCCTTGCGCACTTGCCCGCGATTTGCCACTGCGCCATTTCGTGAGGATAGCCCGCGCCCGTATCATTATCGGTCATTGCTCTCCAAAAGCTGATTTTCGGCGCTCTTGTGATGAACTCCTTGCCGTTATAAACCAGCGAGCTTACGCCGCCCTCACGCTTGTCAAACTGCATAGAAAAATTCTCGCCGTGAACGCCGATGCAAAAATCACCGTAAACAATCTCAGCTTTCCGAACTGCTTTCGGAACCGATATTTCGGGAGTTTTGAAAATCTCCTGCGCGAAGCAAATTTCGTGAGATTTTTCCGCCCAAAGGGTATCGTTTGCAAGAATTGCACACGCCGTCAACACATACTCTCCTCCATTTTCGGGAACTGCAAGACCGATTTCAACACTGCCTGTTTCACCTGCGGAAATGTTTATACGGTAATCCTTTGTTTCAAGAATTTCGCCGTTTTTCTCAAGAGTAACTCTGAAAATATACCTGCTTGTGTCGATGAAGAGATTTCGGTTTTCTATCGAAAGAACACCGTTTTTGACGTTCATTCTGAGGTTTGAATAAAGCTGTTTAAGCTCACAAACTTTGGGAGAATAACTGCGGTCTGCGTAAACAACACCGTTTGTGCAGAAGCCGTAATCGCTCGCCCTGTCATCAAAGTCACCGCCGTAAACAAGTTTGCCGTCCTTGTAAAGCGCCTGGTCGATAAAATCCCAGATAAAACCGCCCTGATACTTTTCGTACTTGTCCTCAAGGTCGGTGTAGAGCTTCATTCCGCCGAGAGAGTTGCCCATTGCGTGCATATATTCGCAGCTGATGTAAGGCTTTGCGGGATTATTTGCAAGATATTCTTCAATCTCGCACGGCTTTGCGTACATTCTGCTTTCAATGTCGGTGATATAGTCGTATTTTCTGTTATGCACAACGCCTT
>SFLN01000122.1 GCA_004554555.1 [Eubacterium] saphenum
ATTTACAGAAAAATCCCGCCCCAACTCGGAGCGGGAAATTTTATTTTCGTTTGCCCTGCGAGAAATCCACAATTCCCGTGAACGGGTTGTAGAACACGTCCTCGGCGTCCTTTTGACGGAAAAAGTACACGTTTTCGCAGTAAATTGGCACAAATCCCGCGTCGTCAATCAGCGTCTGCTCAGCCTCGGCGTACAGCTCGGCGCTGTCGGCATAATCGGCGGCCTTCTGCGCTTTTTCCAGCAATATCTCAAAATAAGTGTTGGAGTAACCCGAGTAATTCGAGGAATTTTTGTCCAAAAACTGCTCCAGAAATGCCGCGGGGCTGTCGTATTTTCCCGTCAGCTTTTGCAGCGCAATTTCAAAATCCCCGTTTTCAAGACGGCGGCGGTATTCGCTGTCGGAGAGCCGCTCCAGCACGCAGTAAAAACCGATTTCGCGCTGCCATTTCTGCATAATATACGACACCGCGGTTTCGGAAATTTCATCGGGAACAATTATCCTCGCGCCCGTAAACAGCTTCGAGTTTATCGACGGCTTCGCTTTTTTCAGCAGCTCAAGCGCGCGTTCACGGTCGTAGGCGAGATTTTTCGAGCTTCCGACAATCTCACGGTAACCAAATCCGTTTATCGTTACCTGCTTCGACACAACGCCCTCGGCTTTTTCATAGCCCGATATTCCCGAAACAATTTCATCGCGGTCAACCAGCAGCGCCAGCGCCCTCACGAAATCCTTGTTCTTAAACGCCTCGTAATCCCTGTTGAAAATCAGCCCGCATGTCACGCACGGATACTCGTCGCACGGATATTTCCCTTTGATAAGCGGTTTGTCGCGGTTTGAAACGGCAACGCACGTCACGTCCATATTCAAAAAATCCGCCGCAAATTTCTCTTCGTCTTCAATGAAAAAATTCAGTCCGGACGGGCAAACTCCGTAAACCTCCGCATTTTTGTGATTTCTCACAAGAATCAGATTGTTGACCTCCGATGAGGAATACGGGTCGTAATACCAGCTTCTCACGCAAAACGCGCCGTTTGACGGGGTACACTCCGCAGACAGCCCGTATTTCCCGCGCGAATTGACGAAAAATTCCTCGTTGCACGGCATCGCGGGCGCGTCGCAAAGCATATCCAAAAACCGCGGATTTGTGTAATCAAGCGTTATCTCAAGCTCAAAATCGCCCTTCGCTTTCACTCCGAGCTGCGATAAATCCGTGAGATTTCCGCTGTTTATGCGCTGCGAGTTTTTGATGCAAAAATAATCCGAAGCGTGCGGTGCCGCGGTTTCGGGCGAAAACAGCCGCCTGAAACCAAACACAAAATCCGCCGCCGTACACTGCTTTTCAAATTCCCCGCTCACCCAAAAAACGTCCTCACGCAGCTTGAATTCATACGTCAAGCCGTCCTCGGACACCGTGTAGCTCTCACAGACGCCGTTCTTCAGCGAACCGTCCGCGTTTTTCCGAAAAAGCCCGCAGAAAACGTTTCCGATAATCAAATCGGAGTTCGGCTCGTTTGACTGCTGCGGGTCGAGCGTTTCGGGATTATCGGAAATATCATATTTGAAAACCTTGTCCAAGCCGTCGTTTAAACAGCCCGTCAAGCTGAAAATAACCAAAATTATCGTGAAAAGTAAGATGATTTTTTTCTTCATTTTTATAAATTTGCAATTACCGCGCGGTGCTGTTTCAGACTTTCCCGAACATCGATAAGCCGCTGATTTTCGCTACCTCGGAACTTCAGCGCAAGCGAGCGTTTCTCCAAAACAAATCTCCCGTCAACCAGAATATCGGTTATCGAAAGCAGTTTTCCGACAAACTCCTCGGATTTTGCTTTCTCCAAAAGCTGCTCAAAAGTCCAGCCGCTGTAACACATCAGACTAAGTCCGTGCGCCTTGAATTGTTGTCCGAGAACGTAAAGCGGCTGCGCTTGGCAGAACGGCTCACCGCCGGAAAACGTCACTCCATCGTGCAGCGGGTCTTCGGTGCACTCCGCGAAAAGCTCATCGGTATCGACAACTTTCCCGCCCGAAAAATCGTGCGTTTCGGGATTGTGACAGCCCTCGCAGTTATGCGGGCAGCCCTGCACAAAAACCACATATCTAAGCCCGGGACCGTCCACGATTGACTCGCAGACCGTCCCTGCTATTCTTATTTCCATATTTGCCTCAATTATCCGCAGTAAAGCGCTTCGGGCGCTCAATTCTGTCCTCGATGGTTTCACCCTCGCGGCGGCGGCAGTTCGGGCACTCGTCATCGATTATTCCCGTAAATCCGCAGCACGGGTCGCGGTCAATCGGGTGATTTATCGCGCCGTAGCCGATGCCCTGCTCCTTCATATAGCGTACTATTTTCTCGAACGCGTCAAGGTTTTTCAGCGGGTCGCCGTCCAGCTCAACATAGCTGATATGACCGCCGTTCGTGAGCGCGTGATAAGGCGCTTCGAGCTTGATTTTCTTGAACGCGCTAATGTTGTAATAAACGGGAACGTGGAACGAGTTGGTGTAGAAATCCTTGTCGGTGATGCCGGGAATTTCGCCGTAACGCTTCTTGTCGATTGAAATAAATCTTCCCGAAAGTCCCTCGGCGGGGGTTGCCAGAAGCGTGAAATTAAGCCCTGTTTCACGGCTCTTTGCGTCCGCTCTTTCGCGCATGTGGGTGATGATTTCAAGACCGAGCTTCTGCGATTCCTCGCTTTCGCCGTGATGTTTTCCCGTGAGCGCAACCAGCGTTTCCGCAAGACCGATAAAGCCCGTGGAAAGGCTTCCGTGCTTCAAAACCTCGGCAACCGAGTCGTTCTCGGAGAGCTTTTCGCTGTCAATCCACACGCCCTGTCCCATGAGGAACGGGTAGTTTCTGACGTGCTTTCTCGACTGAATGAGCAGGCGCTGGTAAAGCTGGTCGAAAACAATGTCCATCGTCCTGTCAAGGCTCTTGTAGAACTTGTCCAAATCGCCGTGAGCCTCGATTCCGAGCCGCGGGAGGTTGATTGTCGTGAAGGACAGATTTCCGCGCCCCGTGACAATTTCGCGCGTTTTGTCGTGATTGTTTCCGATAACGCGCGTGCGGCAGCCCATGTAAGCGATTTCCGTGTGGTAGTCGCCCTCCTTGTAATACTGGAGGTTGAACGGCGCGTCGATGAAGCTGAAATTCGGGAACATTCTCTTCGCCGAAACACGCATCGCGAGCTTGAACAAATCGTAGTTCGGGTCGCTTTCGTTGAAGTTTACGCCCTCTTTTACCTTGAAGATGTGAATCGGGAAAATCGGTGTTTCGCCGTTTCCAAGACCGGCTTCTTCCGCGCTCATAATGTTGCGGATAACCATTCTGCCCTCGGGAGAGGTGTCCGTGCCGTAGTTTATCGAGGAGAACGGGTTTTGCGCACCCGCGCGCGAATTCATCGTGTTGAGGTTGTGGATAAGCGCTTCCATCGCCTGATAAGTCGCGCGGTCGGTTTCCGCCTCGGCAAGCTGCTCAGCCTCGTCCTGAAGCGCGGAGAACTTGTCCCCGTACTCGCTTGCAAGCAAATCCCACTCCTTGGACTTGTACTCGTCGTTATCGTTAAGCTTCGGTGTTAAGCCAAATTCCGCTTCAATCTTCTCGGCAGCCGCGCGGAGCTTTTGGTCAATCTCGGCGAAATCCTTGCAGTCGAAGGTGTAGAGAATAGCCTTGGCGAGATTCTTCTGATAGAGCCGCTTGAACGTCTTTTTCACGCCCTCAGCCATCGCATAATCGAAATTCGGCACGCTCTGACCGCCGTGCTGGTCGTTCTGGTTGGACTGGATAGCGATGCACGCGAGCGCCGCGTAGCTTGCAATATCGTTCGGCTCGCGCAGGAAGCCGTGTCCCGTGGAGAAGCCGTTGTGAAACAGCTTGAGCAGGTCAATCTGACAGCAGGTTGTCGTGAGCGTGAGAAAATCAAGGTCGTGGATATGGATATCGCCGTTAATATGCGCGTTCGAGTGAACGGGGTCGAGAACGTACAGCTCGTTGAACTGCTTTGCGCCCTCGCTGCCGTACTTGAGCATTGTGCCCATCGCGGTATCGCCGTCGATGTTGGCGTTTTCGCGCTTTAAATCGTATTCGCCAGCCGATTTGAACGTCAAATCCTCATAAATCTTCATCAGCGTTGTGTTCATCTCGCGCGCTCTTGTGCGTTCCGCGCGGTAAAGGATGTACGCTTTCGCGGTCTTGGCGTGTCCGTTTTCGATAAGGACGCGCTCCACCATATCTTGTACCTCTTCAACAGAGGGATTTCTTCCGATAATGCTCTCGCTGAGCGACTGGCAAACCTTGTCGGCAAGCTGCATAGCCTCGGCGTAATCGTTTCCGCCGACAGCCTCAGCCGCCCTATATATAGCGCGGGCAATCTTCTCGATATTAAACGGAGCCTCGCGCCCGTCGCGCTTTTTAATCATCGTTATCATTGGCATAAAACTGTATCTCCTTAAACACAACATATTGTGCGCCAAAAGCCGCATATGTTTATTATATAGTATAATGCAGCTTTTGTCAATAGGTTTTGCAAAATTCGTAAAAATTTTCGCCGAAAAAAGCCCGATTTCGCTCAGCAGAGCCAAAAACTTGAATTTTCGGCTTTTCTGAAGCTATTGACAAACTCAAAAAAATCTGTTATAATATAAGATATATAATTTTAATACGCGCCTGTGGTGAAATTGGCAGACACGATGGATTTAGGTTCCATTTCCGCGAGGAGTGCAGGTTCAAGTCCTGTCAGGC
>SFLN01000015.1 GCA_004554555.1 [Eubacterium] saphenum
CGGCTGCAAAGCAGATGAGTTTCGACAGACAAAAAAGCTCCGCGAAATAATCACGGAGCTTTTGTTTTCCGAAAATCAGTCGATTTCTACGGAAATCTTCTCGTTTACGCGTACAGCGCCCGCACGCATTACGGTACGGATAGACTTGGCAATTCTGCCCTGCTTGCCGATTACTCTGCCCATGTCCTCGGGTCCAACGTGCAGATGATATACCACAACGTCCTCCTCGTTCGGAGCGTCTACGGTTACCTCAACAGCGCTCTTGTCCTCAACAAGTGCAGTCGCGATTGTTATAAGAAGTTCTTTTAACATAGTTTTTTCCCCTTCCGGGAGCTAGATGCTTGGGACAGCGCCCGCCGTCCCCGACAAACCTTTTCCCTGATTGAATTTAGCCGTTTGCAAAAAAACAAATCAGCCCTTGAGCAAACGCTTAACAGTGTCGGTAGGCTGTGCGCCCTTCTTAATCCACTCTTCAGCCTTTTCCTTGTCGATGTTTACGACAACGGGTTCCTTCGTGGGGTCATAGTAACCGATTTCCTCGATAAAACGACCGTCGCGCGGGAAACGAGAGTCTGCGACAACTACGCGATAGAACGGTGCCTTCTTTGCGCCCATTCTTCTAAGTCTGATTTTAACTGCCATTTTATTATTCTCCTTTCAAAAGTAAATTATTATAAAAATAAGCGGGTGCTTATTTTAAAAGCGAATTTTACATTCCCGGGAAGCCGCCGCCCATATTCATCGGGAATTTCGGCAGGCGGCGCTTTTTGCCCTTGCCGCCAAAGCCCATCTGCTTCATTACCTTTTGCATCTGCTCGAACTGGCGGAGAAGCTGGTTTACCTCCTCAACCGATGTGCCCGAGCCTGCCGCAATTCTGCGCTTTCTCTTCGCGTCAATTATCGACGGCTTTTCACGCTCGCGCTTGGTCATTGACGTGATAATCGCCTTGGCATGCGGCATTTTCTTCTCGTCAATGTCCTCGTCCTTGACCTTGCCCGCAACGCCCGGTATCATATTCAGCAGATTTTTGATGTTGCCCATCTTCTCAATCTGCACAAACTGCGCGTACAAGTCGTTCAAGTCGAACTTGTTCTCCTCGAGCTTTTTGACGGTTTTCTCCGCTTCCTTTTCATCAAACGAAGCCTTTGCCTTGTCGATAAGCGTCAAAACATCGCCCATTCCGAGTATTCGCGAAGCCATTCTGTCGGGGTAAAACGGCTCGATATCGTCCGCCTTTTCGCCGATACCCGCGAACTTTATCGGTTTTCCCGTTATCGCAAGCACCGTCAGCGCAGCACCGCCGCGGGTGTCGCCGTCGAGCTTTGTCAGAATAACGCCCGTTATGTCAAGCGCGTCGTTGAAGCTCTGCGCTACGTTTACCGCGTCTTGTCCCGTCATCGAGTCAACAACAAGCAAAATCTCATTCGGCTGCGTCTCCGACTTGATTTTCCGCAGCTCCTCCATCAGCGTTTCATCTATGTGCAGACGTCCCGCCGTATCGAGCAGTACCGTGTCGAAGCCCTGGTCTTTCGCGTATTTAACGCCGTGCTTCGCAATCTCAACGGGATTTCCCAAACCCTCTTCATAAACGTGCGCGCCGACCTTTTCGCCGACAATTTTCAGCTGGTCGATAGCTGCCGGACGGTAAACGTCGCACGCTACCAAAAGCGGTCTGCGATTCTGCCCCATCAGCCACTTTGCGAGCTTCGCGCAGTGCGTTGTTTTACCGGCACCCTGAAGTCCGCACATCATTATTACGCACGGCGGCTTTGACGGAAAATCCAGCTTCGCGGTTGTGTTGCCCATAAGCTCAATAAGCTCCGTGCGCACGATGTCGATAACCTGCTGCGCGGGCGTCAGGCTTTCCATAACCTTCGCTCCCAGCGCCTTTTCGCTTACCTTGTTGACGAAATCCTTCGCAACCTTAAAGCTTACGTCCGCGTCCAAAAGCGCCATTCGCACCTCGCGCATCGCGTCTTTTATATCCTTTTCGGTGAGCTTTCCGTGACCTTTCAGCTTACCGAATACCGCGTTCAATTTTGACGACAATCCCTCAAAAGCCACAACAAAGCCCCCTTACATTGATTTCTCGATTTCTTCCAAAAGCCCCGAAAGCTCCCCGAAACGCTCGTCGGGATAATCCCCGCAAAGCCTACGGACAAGCGCTTTCGCTTCGCTTATTCTCTTTTGGTTGGCAAGAAGTCTTTTCGCGTTCCCGAGAACCCTTTCCAGCTCCAGCAGCCGCTTCTCGCCGTTTTTCTGCGCTTCGTTCACCGACTGCCGCGATATCCCGCCCATTTCTTCGGCTATTTCCGACAGCGATAAATCCGAATTGTACTTCAAATCCAATGCTTCACGCTGATTTTTTGAGAGCAGCTCTCCGTATATATCAAGCAAAAGCACCAAATTCCCGTCCATACGCGCTCCTGTGTAAATACTTTTATCCTTACACCAACAAACGTTATTATAACAGATATTTTCCCGTTTGTCAAGAGGAATTTTCAATTTTTTTCAAAAAGGGCTTAACAAACGCGATTTTTTATGTTATAATAAGAATATATTTTGTGTAAATCAAGGTGAAACTATGTCTAAATTTAAATCTGCGTTTCTAAAATGCCTGCCGCTGCTGATTGTGCTGGTATCGACGGGAATTTTTGTTTTTTTGATAAAATGGGTTATCGGCATTTTCTACGAGCCGAAGGATACCGTCTACTACAAGGAAAACGGCGACGAGAAGTTTGTCGTCATTCAGTGCTACCAGAACCCGTCAAGCCACTATTACGTTCTCCCCGGCGATTTCGTCTACGATGAAACAAAATACACAAGCGTTGCCTCCGAGCACGACAACGCTCACATCAAAGACCAACCCCTCGCGATTTTCACGCTCAACGAAACGCCTGTGGTTATGGAGAAAACGGTCGTCAAAACGCTTATTTCAAGCAGCAATCTCAACGCTTATCAATTCGGCGAGTTTGTCATCTATCGGCTGGAGGGTGAATACGGCGTTCAAAAATGAAAAATACAAGAACTTTGAGCTGCCGTCCTGGGAAACCGAAGCGGAATTTCTCAAAAATCTCGAGGATATCGAATGGTATCTCACCGCAGAATATAACGAGGATATTTGATTATGAGCGAGAAAAAGAGCGGGTTTTTGGCGCTTGCCACAAAGGATATTAAACTCAACCTCTCCAAACAGGACAAAAGGCGGCTGCTCGTTCTTTTGGCAGTTTTGGCGGCGGTTGTCGGTGTTTCAATCGCACGTTATCAGATTTATATCAACCTGCGCGGCGACCTCACAACACGAATCCTCAACGCCGTTTATTATGTTCTGATTATGGGCATCGCGATTGCGGGAATGAAGCTTTCGGGTATGGACATCAAGCCGAGTTTCCGCTTTAAGGGCGCAAAGCAATATATCTGGGGCGTCGCTTCGGGATTTTTGGTGCTGTTTGTAATCACGGTTGTTCCGTCGTTTTTCGGGATTTCCATTATCGGCGGTCACCACACATTCCCCATCGAAACCTACATCTATCAGTTCTTCCACTACTTCGTTTTTGTCGGGCCTGTCGAGGAATTTTTGTTTCGCGTCTACGTTCAGGAAACGCTCACGGAGGTTCTGCCGCGTTTTAAGTGGATAAGCGTGATTATCGCCGCGGGACTTTTCGGATTGTGGCACATTATCAGCGGCTCCTGGAATCAAGTTCGCTTTGCGGCGAGTCTGGGGCTTTTTTGGGGACTTTGCAAGTATTTCTCCAAAAACTGCACCTTTATCTCAACCTCGATTTCTCACGCAATGTACGATTTCGGGCTGCTTTTTGCAATGCAATTTATTGTAAAATAACGGAAAGGAAATTTTATGTCGGAAAAAAATTATTTGGATAATATACGAAATTTCTGCATAATCGCGCACATCGACCACGGTAAATCCACGCTCGCGGACAGAATTCTCGAGCAGACGGAAACCGTGGCGCTCCGCGATATGGAGGAGCAGCTCCTCGATAATATGGACATCGAGCGCGAACGCGGAATTACCATTAAAGCGCGCGCCGTTCGCCTCAAATACCACGCGGACAACGGTGAGGACTATATCTTCAACCTCATCGATACCCCCGGTCACGTTGACTTTAACTATGAGGTTTCACGGTCGCTCGTGGCGTGCGAGGGCGCGGTGCTTATCGTTGACGCTTCGCAGGGTATCGAGGCGCAGACTCTCGCCAACACTTATCTCGCGGTTGAAAACGACCTCGAGGTTGTCCCCGTGGTCAACAAAATCGATTTGCCCAGCGCTCGTCCCCAAGAGGTTAAAGAGGAAATCGAAAACGTTATCGGCATCGAGGCGATGGACGCGCCCGAAATTTCCGCGAAAATGGGTATCAATATCCACGCGGTTATGGAGGAAATTGTCAACAAAATTCCCGCGCCCAAGGGCGATATAGACGCGCCGCTCAAAGCGCTCATTTTCGACAGCGTTTACGACAGCTACAAGGGCGTTATCGTTTATGTCCGCGTTAAAGAGGGCTGCGTGAAGCCCGGCGACAAGATTAAAATGATGGCTTCACAAGCGGAATTTACCGTTGTCGAAACCGGCTATATGGGTGCCGTCGAGCTTGTTCCCGCAAGCGGACTCAAGGCGGGCGAGGTCGGCTATATCACCGCTTCCATTAAGTCAATCGGCGATACAAAGGTCGGCGATACCGTCACGAACGCGCAAAATCCCGCTGCCGAGGCGCTGCCGGGTTACCGCGAGGTCAACCCGATGGTCTTCAGCGGTATCTATCCCGCAGACGGTGCCAAATACCCCGACCTGCGCGACGCTCTCGACAAGCTTCAGCTCAACGACGCTTCGCTGTCCTTCGAGCCGGAAAGCTCGGTTGCACTGGGATTTGGCTTCAGATGCGGATTTCTCGGGCTGCTCCACATGGAGATTATCCAAGAGCGAATTGAACGAGAATACAACCTCGATATCATCACAACCGCGCCTTCGGTTGTCTATAAAATCGAGATGACGGACGGAACGGTGCGTATGATTGACAACCCCACAAATTACCCCGATACAACCCTCATCGCGCAGAGCTATGAGCCGATGGTCAACGCGCACGTCTACTCGCCGTCCGAATATGTCGGCGGGATTATGGAGCTTTGCCAGAACAGGCGCGGCGTGTTCAAGGATATGAAATATATTGACGAGAAACGCGTGGATTTGCACTACGAGCTCCCGCTCAACGAAATCGTCTACGACTTTTTCGACGCGCTCAAATCCCGCACGCGCGGCTATGCAAGCTACGACTACGAGATGATTGGCTTCGCGCCGTCAAAGCTCGTCAAGCTCGATATAATGCTCAACGGCGAGGTTATCGACGCGCTTTCGTTCATCGTTTTCGCCGACAGAGCCTACGAGCGCGCGCGCAAAATGGCTGAAAAGCTCAAGGAAAATATCCCGCGGCAGCTGTTTGAAATTCCCATTCAGGCTTGCGTTGGCGGTAAAATTATCGCGCGCGAAACCATCAAGGCGCTCCGCAAGGACGTTCTCGCGAAGTGCTACGGCGGCGATATCACGCGTAAGAAAAAGCTCCTCGAAAAGCAAAAAGAGGGCAAAAAGCGTATGCGGCAATTCGGCACGGTTGAGGTGCCGCAGGAGGCGTTTATGGCGGTGCTCAAGCTGGACGATGACTGATATGACGGGACTTTACATTCACGTTCCGTTTTGCGTGCGAAAGTGCCCGTACTGCGACTTTTACTCCGAGAAATTCTCCCGCGCCGACAGCGAAAAGTATGCGGCGGCTGTTGTCCGAAATCTCAAGCGTTATCCCGTGAATTTTGACACCGTTTATTTCGGCGGTGGAACGCCTGCGCTGATTTCGGGGAAAATCTCGGAAATTCTGCGAGAGGTCGAGTTTCCCGAGAACGCGGAAATCACCGTCGAGTGCAATCCCGATATCGTCAACGAAAGGGTTCTCGCGGAACTCAAAAATGCAGGTGTTAATCGGCTTTCGTTTGGCGTGCAGTCGCTGAACGAATCCGAACTCGCGGCGCTCGGGCGGCTTCACGGCGCGGAAAGTGCAAAAAAGGCGATTATTCTCGCGCGGGAGCTTGGGTTTGAGAACATTTCTGCGGACTTGATGCTCGGTGTTCCGCAACAAAGCGTAAACTCGCTTGAACAGACAATTGACGAGCTTTGCGCGCTCCCGATAACGCACGTTTCCGCGTATCTCCTCAAAATTGAACCAAACACCCCGTTTGGCAAAAATCCGCCCGAAATCCCCGATGAGGACGAGCAGGCGGAATTGTATCTCGCGGCGGTTGAGCGTCTTTCTGAGCGCGGTTTTCGGCAATACGAAATCAGCAATTTCGCGAAAATCGGCTTTGAGAGCCGGCACAACCTCATTTACTGGCGCGCGGAGGAATATGTCGGAATCGGTCCCGCGGCGCATTCTTATTACAATGGGAAGCGGTTTGCCGTGCCGAGAAATCTCGCAGAGTTTTTTGAAAGTGATGTTCAGCGGGAACTTGTCACGGACGAAAATCCCGACAAGTATGAGGAAAAAGTTATGCTCGGGCTGCGGCTTCGCGAGGGTATTTCGCTTGACGAGCGGCTGGAAAAGCGGCTTCGGTTGATTCCGCGGGAGTATTTTGTTGTCGAGAACGGAAAGGTTTCGCTCACGCCGAAAGGATTTCTTGTGTCAAACGTGATTATTTCTACGCTTTTGGGATAAAAAAAGCCGCTCGGTATGGGCGGCTTTGCTGTTTGTTTACTCGCATTTCTCTGATGCGCGCTGTCATTTTTTTCGGCTTCGAGCCGAAAAAAATGATTGGGGAACACCCCGCCGGGGTTTTCCCCAAACCCTATTCCTCAAGGGGGAAACTCTTGTTTCCCCCTTGAACCCCTTTGCGCTTTTTTTGCGTATTTCCGCGCTATCGCGCGGAGTAGCGCGGCTTCGCCGCGAGTGCCTTCGGCGACCAAGAACCTTTTTCTGAAGAAAAAGGTTCTTGGAACTCCAAAAAGACTTTTGTACGCTACGCGTGTGCTTGGAACGCGCTCTGCAAAAATAACGGCGCTGCTCTCGGGCAACGCCGCTTTTGTTATGCCTTCAGCTTCGACACCTCGCCGTGCAATACCGCCGACATTCCCGTCAACTCCTCGCATGACGCCGCCGACTCCTCCGCCGTCGAGCTGTTCTGCTCCGTTACCGCACGAATCTGGTCCGCGTCCTCCTCAACCTGCCGCACGCTCTCCGACTGCACCGCCGACGCCTCGGATATCCTCGAAATATACTCCGCCGTCTGCTCCGAGAAACTCTTAACCTCCGTCATCGCCGCAGCTGTCCGCTCGGCAATCTCCGCGCCGTTGTTCACCGCGTCAATCGTTGCCGTTATCAGCGCGTTCGTATTGCTTGCAGCCTCCGCCGACTTGGACGCCAAATTCCTAACCTCGTCCGCAACAACCGCAAAACCCTTGCCCGCCTGTCCCGCTCTCGCCGCTTCAATCGCAGCGTTCAACGACAAAATGTTCGTCTGGAACGCAATGTCCTCAATCGTCTTGATTATCACGCTTATCTCGTTGGAACGGTCCTTTATCTCGTCCATCGCCGACAGCATATTCTTGATTTCACGGTCTTGGTTGGTTATCCTGTCCGCCGTTACCTTCGACAGCTTGTCCGCTTTCTCCGCGTTTTCCGTGTTGTTCTTGATTTGCTCGGAAATCTTGTCAATCGCTCCCGCAAGCGTTTCAATCGATGCCGCCTGCTTTGACGTGCCCTCCGCAAGCCTCATCGTTCCGTCTGACATCTGCTCCGCGCCGTTTCTCACGCTGTCCGCGGACGTGCTTATCTGCCGGATAATCTCGCTCAGATTGCTTCTGATTTGCTTGAACGATTTGTCAATCTGCTCGAAATCCCCGATATACTCGCGGCTCGGTTCACCGGTAAAATCACCGTCAGCCATCATCGAAAGCAGCCGCGAAATGTCATTTATGTAATCGCGCAGCGTGTGCTTCGCTTCCTCAAGCTTTTTCGCGAATTGTCCGATTTCATCGTTTCCGAAATTAAACGTGGAGTCGGGCGTCGAAAGCTGTCCCGTTCTCATCTCCTCGGCAATTCGGTTGGACTCCAAAATCGGCTTTCCGACAACATTTCTCACAAAAATCATCATCAGCAAATCGATGACAATCAGCACAACAACCGCGATGATTACCGAAAGCATAACCATTTTCGCAAAGGACGCGTCCGAGCTTGCCGACGACATTCCCGAGAAATACGCGCCGACTATGTTTCCGTCATAATCTGTCATCGGCTGGTAATTCACGAAGTGATTTTGTCCGAACAAAACCGCTTGTCCAACATACGGCTTGCCGTCCTTCAGCACGGTCTGTATAATGTGCTCGTCCATTTCCGTGTCAAGGGCGCGCGCTCCCGTTTCATCAACAAGCGTTGTCGAATAGCGCTTGCTGCCCGAGAACAAAGAAACCTCCGAGCCCGTCTGCTGCTTTACGTTGTCCAGATATCCGTACTCGCGCATATCCATTCCCACAAGCATCATTCCGACAATTTCTCCCGTGTCGTTGAACGTGATAGGCCCCATATACTGCGCGGAAAGCTCAACGGCGCTGTCCGTGAAAACGCCGCTTATCGGGTCGCCCTCGATAACATCGTTTATGCGAGAGGTACTCAAAGCGTAATTTTCGGATTTCCAGATAATCTGCCCGCCCAAATCGCATATACACGCGAAATCATACTCCGAGCTCTTCGACTCCTCCCAGCGCTTTGTCACCTTGTCGAGATTTTTTCCCGTAACCGCCATATAGTCCATTCCCTCGCCGCCCCAAGACAAAGCTATGCCTTTCAGACGGTCAAGCTGAACCTTAACGTCGTTTTCGAGAACCCCAACTCCCACGGAAACCTGCGATATCAAAACCTCATCGCTGTGATTTTTCGACACGAATACGCTCACCGTGACGATTATCGCAACCATTATCACCAAAGCAATCGTTACGATTGACAATATTTTTTTCGTTATCTTTGACATTTCTATCCCCCCCGGAAAATCACAACACACATAAAAATGTATCCTATTTTTATTATAACATATTGCTTTTGAAATGTAAACATTTTTTATAAAATTTTAGAATATTTTGTAATCGATATATTATTGTTTGTAAGAAATGAACAAAAAGAGCGGCAGAATTTTGCCGCTCTCTCGGTGTGCTTTGAACTAAAATGATTATGCGAGATAACTGTTTACTATCCTAATCATCATATCCGACAGCTTTTCAACATTATACGCGCCAACCGTGGGCTTGAGGTGGCTGTTGCCAACGCCGCTGTCGTCCGTGAGGAATGTGTAGGTGCCGCCCGTCGTGAACGCCATTGTGCGGAGAAGATACTCGGTTGACTTGTCGATACCGCTCGACGCTATCGGCACAATTCTGATACCCTTTTCAGCCGCTTCGCGAATGGATTTGTTTACGCTGTCAACTATCTGCGCGTCATCATGAGGCGGTGCGTCAAGAACTAAAAACATTATCTTGACGGAATTTTCGCTCCAGCTATGATTGTTAATCGCGCTGTCAAGTGCCGTGTGAACAGCTTCGGGGAAATCTCCGCCGCCGTCCGCGCGCTGCTCCTGAATTGCCTTCGCAGCCTGCTCGATATCATCGGTGAACGGGTACTGCCTTACCACATACTCGTCGCCCTCGTCACGGTAGAAATTCACGCTTGTGTGAACGGGAATGTTCGCGTTGTCGGACTTGATTTTGCGGACAATGCTCTCAAGCTCCACTTTCAGATACTCCAGCTCGTCGCCCATAGAGCCCGTCGTGTCGCACATTATCATAAAATCAAGCGAAGGAACTTGCGTATCTCGAGCGACTGTTCCGAGGTCACACTCAACCTCCGCGTTATCCAGAACGCCGTCAATCGTCTTGGAAACGCCGCCAAATTCAACGGTTATCGGCTCGGTCGGACCGTTTATCGCTTTGTAGAACAGATAAGCCATTCCGTTGTTGTCGGTAACCGCGCTTGAAATCGCGCTCTTGCAGCTTACCTTCGCGCCCTCAAACGGCTCGCCGTTTGACGTTACCTTTACCGCAATTCGGCAATCGGTTTCGTTTTTCCAAGCTAATTTGTAGCTGATCCAGTCCTCGTGCGTGGTGTAGAGCGCGTTCCAATCAGCCCAGTGCGCGTTGTCGTTCCACTCGCCGCCCGTCAGCAAGCCCGCCTGCGGGGGAATTTCGGGGTCGGTCGGCTCGGTCGGCTCAATAATCACGCTCGGCTCTTCAACAGACGGAGCAATATCTCCCGAAGGTGCTGCTGTCGGTGCCATTTCGCCGCCCTTTATCATCGCACCGTCAGCTGCGGTGTCCATCATCGCTTCTTCCGTTACCGCGAACATATCGACAGCGTCGGAACGTTTGCCAGTGCCGCCGATATCGGTTGCCGTGTAATCTGCGCTTGAATGAGAGCCGGAGCTTTCGGGCTTTGAAGGAGTAGGACCGTTTTTCTCCGCCGAAGAACAGCCCACGAGCGAGAGAACAACCGAAATTGCTGCTAAAATTGACAGGTATTTTTTCATAATTTACCTCTTTTCTCGTCATCGTATCAAGGTCAAAAATCGGTGAAAAAGCGCCGGATTTATGATTACCCCGATTATTTTGCTTGATTTTTTGTGAAATGTGAAACGATTTATATGAACGCCGTGCGGCGCTTTTTCCTTGGAAAAATCTTCTTGTTTTTCGCTTTCTGTCTATAATACCCGATGACTTTCAAAAAGGTTGCACAAATTTTCAAAAAAAATTTTCCCCTCGGTTAAACCAAGGGGAAATTGTCTTAATCCTCTTTATTCAGCAGCTTTGAGAACTCAAGCGCCTTTCCAAGGTCGCCGTTTACCTTGAGCTTTCCGGTTGTGTAAGCCGCAACAGTATTCAGCTTTCCGTCAATGAATTTCAGGAAATTCTCCGTCGTCATCACAATCTCGCAGTTTCTGTCGTTGTACTCATAAGGCTCAACATTTACCTTGTGGTCCTTGATTTCAACATAGAAAACGCCGCCGTTTTTGCCCGTGAGCGTCACCATTACCGCAAGAAAATCGGTTTTGGAAGCGTCAATGAGCTTGCTCTTCTCGCGTACCTTTTCTAATATTTCTTCAAATTTCATAGTTGCTCCTCCTTGCCAAACCGCGTTAATTAAAACACTATTCTTTCCTCAATATATGCCTTAACCTCGGAAATCGGTATTCTGACCTGCTCCATCGTGTCGCGCTCGCGCACGGTTACGCAGCCGTCCGTTTCACTGTCGAAATCGTACGTTACGCAGAACGGTGTGCCAACCTCGTCCTGACGGCGATAACGCTTGCCGATTGCTCCCGCTTCGTCAAAGTCAACGGGGAAGCTCTTCGCAAGCTCCTCGTAAAGCTCGCCCGCCTTATCCGACAGCTTCTTCGACAACGGAAGAATTGCCGCTTTAACAGGCGCAAGTGCCGGGTGAAGATGCATAACCGTTCTTGTCGTTCCGTCCTCAAGCTGCTCCTCATCGTATGCGTCGCAGACAATTGCCAGGAACAGACGCTCAACGCCAAGCGACGGCTCGATTACATAAGGAACGTACTTTTCGTTGGTTTCGGGGTCGAAATATTCGAGAGATTTTCCGCTCGTCTTGATGTGCTGGTTGAGGTCGTAGTCGGTTCTGTCCGCAACGCCCCAAAGCTCGCCCCAGCCAAACGGGAACAGGTACTCAAAGTCCGTCGTTGCCTTGGAGTAGAAGCAAAGCTCCTCGGGCGAGTGGTCGCGCAGACGAATGTTCTCTTCCTTTATTCCAAGCGACAGGAGGAAGTTCTTGCAGTAGCTTCTCCAGTACTCAAACCACTCCAAATCCGTGCCGGGCTTGCAGAAGAACTCAAGCTCCATCTGCTCAAACTCGCGTACACGGAAGATAAACTGTCCCGGCGTAATCTCGTTTCTGAAAGATTTACCAACCTGCGCCACGCCGAACGGCACCTTTTTACGGCTCGTTCTCTGAATATTCGCAAAGTTTACGAAAATACCCTGCGCGGTTTCCGGACGAAGATAAAGGTCGTTCTTGCTGTCCTCGGTTACGCCCTGCGCGGTTTTGAACATCAGGTTGAACTGACGGATATCGGTGAAATTCGTGCTTCCGCAATTCGGGCACTTTATCCCCTTTTCGCGGATATACTCAACCATCTTCTCGTTCGACCAGCCGTTTGCGTCCGTTTCGCCAAAGTCCTCGATGAGCTTATCGGCGCGGTGACGGGTTTTGCAGTCCTTGCAGTCCATAAGCGGGTCGGAGAAGCCGCCGACGTGTCCCGAAGCTACCCAAGTCTGCGGGTTCATCAGAATTGCGCTGTCAAGTCCAACATTATACTTGTTCTCCTGAATGAACTTCTTGCGCCACGCCTTTTTAATGTTCTCCTTCAGCTCAACTCCCAAAGGACCGTAATCCCAGGTGTTTGCAAGTCCGCCGTAGATTTCACTTCCCGGATATACAAATCCTCTGTGAATACAAAGCGTCTTAATCGTGTCGAGAGATTTCTGCTTGTTGTCCATAAAAAATTTACCTTTCATTATTATTGCATTATTGCGAAACCGCGCGCGACCGATCGCTTTCCGCGGACTTCTGTTTTATCACTATCGCCCCGTCAGCTGCGGTTTTCATTCCAGGCTTATTCCTCCGACATTGTCGGCGGTCAGCTCCTTGATGATTTGCAGATAAACTATCGGAAATGTCGTCCCCGAGCTGAAGTCCGAAGCTGTCCCCGAAATCTCCTCGGAGTGCTCCTCAAACATCTTGCTTATCTCAGTCAGCTCCTCGACGCTTTGCACCGTGAACATCTTCCGATAAAGCTCAAGCTGCTCATACTCCCACGCGTCCTCCGCGGATATCAGCTTTTTGTGCAGCTCCTCGTACTTCTCGGGCGGCTGAATTTCCTTGAACTCGTTAAGCGACTGCTCGCGCATCTTCAACACGGGCTCGGCGCTCTCGGCGTTTTCCTGCAAGGTTTTCACGCTCTCCTCGTCCACCTCAAGCGGTATCAAATCAATCAAATCCAGCATTGAGTTGAGGTATTTGTCCCAAGCGCTTTCCATCGCCGTTCTGTACTCCTCGGGAGAAAGACGCTTGTTCTGCTCTGCGGATGTACACCCGCACAGCAGTATTATCGGCAAAATCAAGGCTATTGCAAGAGAAACCGCGCGTTTGGTCATAAAAGCTCCTTTGTTTAACCGGACTTAGATTTGCTCGAAATAACTCAAAACTTGCTGAGTATTTCCAGCGTTTGTCCTTTTTCCGTCGGTTCAACCGAAGAATCGTGGTTTAAGTCGGCGATTATACACAAGCATTTCGTGGTGAACTCGCTTCTGCTGCCGAAACGGATAGCCTGCGACTTTTCCACCATTTCGTCATAATTAATAGCGCCGTTTGCGTAATCAAGCAAAACTCCATTTAATTCCCGCTCGATTTCCGCCGCTTTCATCATAGCGTTGTGGCGGTCAGCATATTCTTCCGGCACGGTCATCTTCTCGAACTTATCCAGCCCCGCGTTTTTCGCTTCCGCTATGCTGCGCGCAGCCTCCGGTGAATTCCCCGCAGCCGCTCCGCTTACATACTCAAAGTAGTTGTCCATCATCTCTTCGTAGTATTTTTGCAGAACCTCGGGACTTGATTTAACTTGATTTCCGCAGCCGCAAAGCGTCAAAATTAATACAAAAAGTGCTGCGATTATTGCTGAAATGTGTTTTCTCATGATTATCCTCGCGAAAAAGTGTTGTGAATTAAAGTATTACAGTTTCTCAATCCAGCCCATATCATCGGCAATCTTGCCGTACTGGATACCGGTCATCGTGTCGTAGAGGCGCTGGGTGAGCTTGCCAATCTTATTGTTGCCGATTTCCATAACCTTATCGCCCCAGCGAAGGTGTCCGACAGGCGAAACAACCGCAGCCGTGCCCGTTCCGAATACCTCGTCGAGCTTGCCCGCGTCATAAGCGTCCGCAACCTCTTGAATGGAAATTCTGCGCTCGGTTGCCTTAATTCCCCACTTCTTGCAGAGCTCCAGAACGGACTTTCTCGTAATTCCGCTCAGAACCGAGCCCTGAAGCTGAGGCGTAACAACCTCGCCGTCTATAACGAACATTATGTTCATCGAACCAACTTCTTCAATGTACTTCTGCTCGATACCGTCAAGCCAGAGTACCTGCGAATAGTTAATCTTGTGCGCGTCGTCCTGGGAGTGCAGGGAAGCCGCGTAGTTGCCGCCGGTCTTGGTGAAGCCCATACCGCCGCGAACCGCTCTTACATACTTAGTTTCAACGTAAATCGAAACAGGCTCAAGACCGGTTGAGTAATAAGCTCCCGACGGGCTCATAATTATCATAAAGTAATACTTGTCGCCCGGGCGAACGCCGAGGAACGGGTCAGCTGCGAAAATGAACGGGCGAATGTACAGAGAAGCACCATCAGTGTGCGGAACCCAATCCTTATCAACATCGACAACCGTGTGGAGTGCCTGCAAAGCGTCCTCAACGGGAATCTGCGGAATTACAAGTCTTTCCGCCGAGATATTCATTCTCTTGAAATTCTCCTCAGGACGGAAGAACTGAATTGAACCATCTGCCGTTCTGTAAGCCTTCAGCCCCTCGAAAATCTCCTGTCCATAGTGCAAAACCATCGCTGCGGGAGAAAGCTCAATATTTCCGTAGGGTACAACTCTTGCGTCGTGCCAGCCCTTGCCCGTGTCGTAATCCATCACGAACATATGGTCGGTAAAAATATGACCAAAGCCGAGCTTGGACTCGTCGAGCGGTTTTTCCTTCGGTGTCTTCGTCTTTTCAATCCTGATTTCCATAATATCTACCTTCCTTTTTACAACTTCGGGAGCGGGAACACGAACCCTTTTGCAAGCCCGAATTTTTCTCGCTTCATTTTTCTCTACCATTTTACCACTTTTCCGCTCAATTGTCAAGGGCAACTCCATACAACTTTGCACCCTTTATGCAATCTTTTTTGGGGAAAATTGCGGATTTCCCACTCGATGCACCCCCGAGCGCGGTTCTCGTTTGTTTTGCCGAAGGCAAAACCACGGCGCGAAGCGCCGTGAAATTTGCGAAGCAAATTTAAACGAGAACCGCGGCTTTTCCGAATCTACCCCGTAGGGGTGGGTGAGGAAAAGCACACGCAGGAAGCCCTCAATGTGCAAAAGCCAACGCTTTTCGGTCACGCAAACCCCGCCGGCTTGGGAGCAACTCGTGCTTCTCCCACGCGCCAATTCCGCTCTCTGCGACTATCGCAGCGAAATTGCCGCAAACCGCAAGGCAACCCACGCTGACTCGGGCGCAACTCGACCTTTCGTTCACGCCCCGCTCATTTCCGCTCTCTGCCCCTCTCTAAATTTGCACGCCGCCCGCTCGCGGTTCTCGTTTGTTTTGCCGAAGGCAAAACCACGGCGCAAAGCGCCGTGAAATTTGCGAAGCAAATTTAAACGAGAACCGCGGCTTTTCCGAATCCACCCCGTAGGGGTGGGTGAGGAAAAGCACACGCAGGAAGCCCTGTTATTTCCAGTTTCTGTTGTAGCTCACGCTCGGTTCTTCAAGGGCGGGGTTTGAGGTGTGGAGCTTTTTGCGCTTTTGCACCGAAACATAGTCCGAGATGTTGAACGGCTTCTTTTCGGGGGTGTTCTTGAACTGCTCCCAGTAAAAGTTCACGGACTTCTCCAACTTTTTCGTGTTCCCGAAGCGGTCTTTGATGACAAGCGTCGGAATTACCTCAAAAAGACGTGTGTTTAGCTCCGCGCTGTCAAATTCAAGGTTTCCGTCCTCGGAAACGTGATATCCGAGACGGTCGGTTTCCTGAAAATACTCGCGTATTTCTCCCGTGAACGTGAGGTTGTGCGGGGCGGTTTTCGGGTCGCGCAAAACGGCGGTCAGCTTGTCAAAAGGTATGTAATAAAGCCGCCGCAGGATTATCCTGTCGCCGAAACGCACAAATTCCCCCGCGTACTCGCTGAACACCATTCCCTTTGGCAGAAAATCAAAGTAGGTGTATTTGCTGTGGCGGCGCTTGCGTTTTTCCGTTATATACACCGCAGAAAATGCGAAAATCATTCCCAGAAGCACAAGTCCCCCGATAACCACAAGCAGCAGGTACACGATATCCGAGCCGAAATTCAGCACAATGTTTACCGTGCAAAACGTGCAGACCGCAAAAACCGACATCACCGCAAGTATCATCATATGCCGCAGCCGCGCGGTGTATTTCGCGATTTCCGCGTGGAAAAAGTACTTCAAAAAATCACTTCTTTTCTCGCTGTTTGCTGTTTCTCGTTATTTCGTTATTCTTCGCGTCCCGAGGATTTCGGTATGCTTGCAAAACCGCTGTCAAAGGAAATTATACAGCGGCAATCGGGAAATTTCACCGACATAAACCGCGAAATTTCCTCCTTCAGTTCCTGCTCCGACAAGCCGCTGTCGGGCGGCGCCACGCAGTCGAAAATTACCTTTGTTTCATCGGCGGCAGGTATTGTCCGCAGGTCGTGGATGGTTATCCGCTCATCGATTTTCTTCACTATCTCGCAAAGCTCAGCGTTAAGTTGTCCCTCAAGGCTGCCGCCCGAGGCAATCGGGTCCGGGTGAACCAGCATATTCAGTCCGTCGTGCAGGAAATCCCGCTCGATTTTGTCGATAATTTCGTGGCACTCGGTGAGTGTCATCTCTTCGGGAACTTCAACGTGTACCGACGCAAACTGCCGTCCCGGACCGTAGTCGTGTATCATCAAATCGTGCGTTCCCACAACTCCCTCATACGAGAGTATCTTCTCGCGTATCTTCTCAACCTGTTCCTCGTCGGGCGCTTTTCCCAAAAGCGGGCTCATTGCTTCCTTGATAAGTCCAACGCCGCTGTACAAAATGAAAATCGCAACCGCCGCCGCCATTATTCCGTCCAGCTTTACCCCGAAAAAGTGTGAAATCAAGAATGCCGCGAGAACCGTGCTCGTTGTGATAACATCGTTTCGGCTGTCCGCAGAGGTCGCGCGAAGCGTTTCGGAGTGTATTTTTTTGTCCAGCTTTCGGTTGAAGAGCATCATCCAGAATTTCACCAAAATCGATACTCCCAGCACCGCCGCCGGCAAAATCCCAAACTCAACCTCAGTTGGATTTATGATTTTGTCAATACCGTCGCGCAGCAGCTCAAAGCCGATTGCAATAATCAGCGCCGCTACCATAAATCCCGCTAAGTATTCGTATCTGCCGTGCCCGTAGGGGTGCTCGCGGTCAGCAGATTTTTCGCTCAGCTTGAAACCAATCAGGCTGATCACGCTCGACGACGCGTCCGACAGGTTGTTCGCAGCGTCCGCGGTTATCGAAACGCTCCCCGACAACATTCCCGCAATGAACTTCCCCACGCAGAGCAAAACGTTACAGCAAATCCCGACCTTCCCCGAGAGCTTTCCGTATGCCGTCCTCACCGACGGATTTTCCACGTTTTCATAATCTTTTACAAACGTCTTTACAAGTAAATTCGTCATAATTTCTCCCGCCCAATATGTAAAATTTTGTTTTATTTTCATTATATCACCAGGATATGCGGTTAGTCAAGCGCAACATTTAACTTTTTTCCGAGGCTTTTCACCCTTGACAAAGCAGACAAAATGTGATAGAATAGAAGTGTGCCGGGGGTACTTTATTTAAGTAAAGTTGAGAGAACGATTATGTTAGACTGTCGAGAAATCGTCAGATGCGATGAAACAGTACTTCGGCTAGGCTTTGTGCCTGCCGAAGTACTGTTGAAGAAGCAGATGGCGGTTTATCGGCAGTCGTCAGATGTTCAACCCTTTGAACCTGTTGGTTAATACCATCGAAGGAAGGCGGATTTTGCTGAATGAAATCCTCGCTTTTCGCGGGGACTTTTTTGTTGGAGGTAGTTTATGCAAAGCGTAAAAAAATGCCTTACAATAGCAGGCTCCGACTGCTCGGGCGGCGCGGGTATCCAGGCTGACCTCAAAACCTTCGCGGCTCATAAGTGCTACGGCGCAAGCGTTATCACGTCCGTTGTCGCCGAGAATACCTCGCGCGTTATCTCCGTGTTCAACCTCCCCGCCGATGAAGTCGAAAAACAGCTCGACGCGGTTTTTGAGGACATCGAAATCGACGCAGTTAAACTCGGTATGCTCCCAACAGCCGATATTGTGAAATCGGTTGCCAAAAAGCTCTCGCAGTACAAGCCTAACCACATCGTCTGCGACCCCGTGCTTGTCGCCACAAGCGGCGACGCGCTCTCCGACAGCGGTATTATACCCGCTTATATCGAGCACATCTTCCCCATTGTCGATTTGCTCACGCCAAATATCCCCGAAGCCGAAAGCTTCACGGGCGACAAGATAAACGATATCAACGATATGAAGGCTGCCGCTAAAAAAATCGCTGCGCTCGGTGTTAAAGCGGTGCTCGTTAAGGGCGGTCACCTCGGCGCAGGTCACGCAACCGATATCCTCCTCTACGAAAATATCCCGAACAACGAGCCTATGCTGATAAAAGCTGTCAAAATCGACTCCCCGAATACCCACGGGACAGGCTGCTCGCTCTCCTCGGCTATCGCCTCAAATCTTGCCCGCGGTTTCGCCCTCGGCGGCGCGGTTTTCTCCGCAAAGGACTTCATCACCGAGGCAATCACGCACTCCTACACCGTCGGTAAAGGTCACAGCCCCGTTAACCATTTCTACGCGCTTTGGGATAAAAAGGATAAGGCGAGATAAATTACGAATATTTTCGGCTGTCGGTTTCGGCAAGCCGATTTTATAGAAAGGTGCATTAAAATGAGAGAATACGCAACACAAATGGAAGCGGCTAAAAAGGGAATTATCACTCCCGAGATGAAAATTGTCGCTGAGAAAGAATACTGGGACGCAGAAAAAATCCGCGAAAAGGTCGCGACAGGCGAAATCTGTATTCCCGCGAACGTTAACCACAAGTCGCTTTCGCCCGAGGGTATCGGCGGCGGTCTTCGCACGAAAATCAACGTCAATCTCGGCATTTCCGGTGACGCGAAGGACTATGACCTCGAAATGCAGAAGGTCGATATGTCCATAAAATTCGGCGCGGAGGCTATCATGGATTTGTCGAATTACGGCAAAACCAACACGTTCAGAAAAGAACTTGTCGCTAAATCGCCCGCGATGATTGGCACGGTGCCCATGTATGACGCTATCGGTTATCTTGAAAAGGATTTGCTCGATATCAAGGCCGAGGATTTCCTCAAGGTTGTCCGCGCGCACGCAGAAGAGGGCGTGGACTTTATGACAATTCACGCAGGTATCAACCGCCGCGCCGTTGAGGCTTTCCGCCGCGACCCGCGCAAGATGAACATAGTTTCACGCGGCGGCTCGCTTTTGTTCGCTTGGATGATGATGACGGGCAACGAAAACCCGTTCTATGAGTTCTACGACGATGTTCTCGAAATTTTGAGAGAATACGATGTGACAATTTCCCTCGGTGACGCGCTCCGCCCCGGCTGTATCGACGACAGCACCGACGCGGGACAGATTGCTGAGCTTATCGAGCTTGGTGCGCTCACCGAAAGAGCTTGGGAGAAGGACGTTCAGGTTATGGTTGAGGGCCCCGGGCACATGGCAATGAACGAGATTGCCGCGAATATGCAGCTCCAGAAGCGTATCTGCCACAACGCGCCGTTCTACGTTCTCGGTCCGCTTGTAACCGATATTTTCCCCGGCTACGACCACATAACCTCCGCTATCGGCGGGGCAATCGCTGCCGCTTCGGGCGCGGATTTCCTCTGCTACGTTACTCCCGCAGAGCACCTCAGACTGCCCGATTTGAGCGACGTTAAGGAGGGCATCATCGCAAGCAAAATCGCCGCGCACGCTGCCGATATCGCAAAGGGCGTTCCTCACGCGCGCGATAAGGATAACGAAATGGCTGCCGCGCGTCATGTGCTTGACTGGGACGAGATGTTCAAAATCGCCGTTGACGAGGAAAAGGCGCGCGCGTATTTCGAGAGCACGCCGCCCGCTGACCGTCACACCTGCTCGATGTGCGGAAAAATGTGCGCTGTCAGAACCACGAATATGATTTTAGAGGGTAAAGAAGTAAAATTCTGCTCCGAAAAGTAAAAAAATTCCCCCGCAATTGTGGGGGATTTCTTTTGAGAGGTTTTTATGGACAAGAAAAAAATCGACTACACGCTCTATTTCGTCACCGACCGCGAGCTGATGTCCTGCGATACCGTTGAGCAATCGGTTGAGCGGGCAATCGACGGCGGCGCTTCGGTTATTCAGCTTCGCGAGAAGAATTTGTCGTCGCGCGAGTTTTACGAAACGGCGCTGCGGGTGCTCGAAATCACGAAGCCGCGCGGCGTTCCGCTCATCATCAACGACCGGCTTGACATCTGTCTTGCGGCTGGCGCGGACGGCGTTCACCTCGGGCAGTCGGATATTCCGTGCAAAATCGCGCGGGAAATTCTCGGTGCGGGCAAAATTATCGGCGTTTCCTCGCACAATCCAGCTGAAGCGGCGCAGGCGCAAGCGGACGGCGCGGATTATCTAGGAGTCGGCGCGGCTTTTTGCACGTCAACGAAAACGAATACAACGCCCGTTACTCCCGAAACTATTCTTGCAATCCGCAAGGCGGTCACGCTTCCGTTTGTCGTTATCGGCGGCGTGAACGAGAAAAATATCTCGCAGCTCTACGGTCTTGGGATAAACGGTGCCGCTGTTGTTTCGGCAATCTGCGCAAAGCCCGATATTACCGCGGCTGCGCGTGAAATGAGAAAAGCTGCGGAAAAGCTGTAAATCAATCAAATTCCCGTGAAATCAAAGCCCGGCGTGTACTCCTCTTTCGCCGAGCTTTTTTCCTGCATAAATCCCTGCAAGCCCGCTTCCAGCACCGTGTCAAGCGCTTTTTGATACTCAAATGTGGTTATTCTTCGGTTCATTTTTTTGAACTCGGGATTGGTTTTCACCTCGCCAAACGGCGTGTACTGGCTCATCAGGCTGAACAGAATTTCCCCGCCAAACCGCTCTCCAACGCGCTTTATCACCTCAACGCTGTCCTTGTAGCAATTCGGCAGCACCAAGTGCCGCACGATTGTTCCTTTTTTCATAATCTCACCGTTTTCATCGAAAACCGGCTTTCCCGTTTGCCTCACCATCTCGGAAACTGCGCTCATTGCCGTTTCAAAATAATTCTGCGCGCTCGACAGCTTCACCGCAAGCTCGTCATCGAAATATTTCACATCGGGCAGATAAATATCCACAAGTCCCTCCAGCATTTTCAGCGTTTCCACTCGCTCGTAGCCGCCGCTGTTGTACACAATCGGCACCCGCAATCCCTGTTTTCTCGCCAGCTCCAGCGAACTTATTATCTGCGGAACAAAGTGCGTTGGATTTACGAGATTTATATTCAGCGCGCCCTGTTCTTCCAGCTCTAGAAAAATCTCGGCGAGCCGCTCCACGCTTATTTCTTTACCTTTTTTTCCGCGGCTAATCTCGTTATTCTGGCAGAATTTACACCTCATCACGCACCCTGAGAAAAACACCGCGCCGCTCCCGCTTTCGCCCGAAATGCACGGCTCCTCCCAAAAGTGAAGCCCTGCTCTTGCCGCGACAATCCTCTCGCCCATTCCGCAAAAGCCAGCCTTCTCCGACCGGTCAACCCTGCACCGTCTCGGGCACAACTCGCACTTTCTGTTCACGCTCTCGTTCATCTCGATTCCTGCTCCTCTCCAAGATTGCACGCCGCCCGCTCGCGGTTCTCGTTTGTTTTGCCGAAGGCAAAACCACGGCGCGCAGCGCCGTGAAATTTGCGAAGCAAATTTAAACGAGAACCGCGGCTTTTCCGAATCTACCCCGTAGGGGTGGGTGAGGAAAAGCACACGCAGCGCGCCCGTTGTAATAAAACTGCAAAAACCAAAAGCCGCCTCGCGTCCTTGCTTGGCGGCAATTTGTTTGATTAAAGGTTGCGGTTGAGGGATTGACCTGTTGCTCTGCCGACAACCGCGCTGTTGTAGTAGCCGATTTTCTGCTTGGTTTGCTTGAGCGCCTCAAGCTCACGGCGTGAATCAATATGCTGATTCTTGAACTGCCCCGAGATGATTTTGTCCTTGTCGAGAATTCTCTGCTTTGCGACGGCAATGTTTCTCTGCAAAAGCTGGAGATTTTTGTGCGGCTCGTCAAGCGGAGTGCTGATGTAGCTGCCGTTGATGAGAGCCTTTAGAAGCGCCGCTTCATCGGGATTTTCGAACTCCAAAACCGCGTCAAGGTCGTCCTTTAACTCGTCAAGAGTTGCGATAAGCTCGTTTCTGGCGATAAGCCCCTGCTGGATAACCTCAAGCTCCGCGTTTATCATATTATCGGTCGCCTTTTCGTATTCCTGGAGCGTTGCAAGGATTTTCTCCATAATGTCCCGCACCTTTTCGCAGCCAAACAGCTCTTCCATAAATCTCCCCTCTTTCATAAACAACACCGCGCGGCATTCTGATTTTCGCCGAATATTCGGTGCGTTTCGTTAAACAACGCCCTTTTTCTTGTGATTTTGAGCGTCCTGCGCCTCGATTTCCGCTCTGGTCATCTGGCTAATCTGCGTGAAAGCATCGCGAAGCTCGCCGACAAGCGGGATTATCTTCTTCACTTCCGTACAGTCCTTGCTCACGTTCGCCTTTACGATTTCCTTGTAGAAGAAAATGTAATAGCTGTCCAGCTCCTTCGATATCGGTATCGACATATCCAGCGACTCGCGCAGCGCGTCAATGCAGTCCTCCGCCTTGATAAACGCCGCGTTCGCTTTCATATTGTCCTTTGACTGGACAAAGCTGATTGCAATAGCAAGCTGCCGCTCAATTTCACTGTAAAGTCTTATCACAACCTCAACAGGCGTCATAGTCGTGACCGACTGCTTTTTGTATTCGGAATAAGGATTATTCATTTGCGTTCCCTCTTCTGATTATCGGATTTTTATGAGCCAAAGCCACTCATGTAATTCGACAGATAAGCCGACTGGTCGTTGAACTTACCCATCGCAGTCTCAAGGTTTGTGAACACCTTCCACCAATAGTCTTCCTTGGAATCGTATCTGTCCTGAAGCTGGCTTATGCGGGTTTTTATGGATTCCATCTGACGATAAATGAAGTTGTCCTTTGCGGAAGAACCGCTTGTCGTGCCCGCCTTGTTGATAAGAGAACCTTTCGTCCTTCCGGTCGTTCTCACCGCATTGTCAAGCACCTTGTTAACCTTGACCATAACGCCGTTTTCAGCGTCCGTGAACAGCTTGGTTATCGCTTCGGGATTTTCGTTGAACGCCTTGTTGAACGCGTCCTCGTCCAACTTCAGCTTTCCGCGCATCGCGTCCTCGTTCGATGAATCAAGAACCGACGCGGTCTTGATGCCCATATTGTAAATGCCAAACTTCGTTCCGTCGTCAAGTGTCACCGTGTTATAAAGCGACGTTCTAATCTGCGACATAATGCTCGAAACCGTTGTGTCGTGATAGATAACGCCCTTCTTCGCGGCGGTTTCCCACTTCTCAATCTCCTTGTCGTCCATCTCTTCCTTCTGCGCGTCGGTAAGCGGTTCGTAGAGATTGTTCTTCTCGTCCCTCGCAGGAGCTGTGCCGATGTGACCGTAGATATCATCAATCAGCTGATTGTAATCTGTGATGAAATCCTTGATGTTCTGCTTGATATCATCGTAGCTCTTCGATACATTGACCTCGTAAACCTCGCCCGTTGTCATATCATCGGTGAACTTAAAGGTCGTGTTGTCGGTTGTGTAAGAGTTCGCGTTGTGGTAAATCTCAACCCCGTTCAGCTCAAAAATCGCGTTCTGTCCCGTAGTAACGTCCGCATCAAGCAGCCCCAGTTCCTTCAAAATGCGGTTCTCCGTACCGTCCGCGTTCTTCCCGAACTCAATAGTTTCCGCAGAACCCAAATTGTTGGACGTAAGCTCAAAGCTGTTGGTAAGGTTGGAGTAGGTCATCGTAACGCCCGCGCCGCTCTTGTTCACCGCGTCAAGCAGGCTGCTGATGGTCGCGTCCTCGTCCAGCTCGATTTTCTTTCCGTTTATCTCAAACGAATACTTTCTTTCGTACTCGCCCGTTGTGCCATTCATCACAATGTTGTTGCCGACAATTCCGACGTCCTTGAGCTTGGTTTTCGAGGTAAATCTGTTGGAAACCGAGCCCTTTTCAAGACCGAGCGTTCCGCCCTCAACCGAGGTCATCGAGAACTCAACCGAAACACCGTTCTTCTTCGCGGAAACCGTGCCGTTTGTAATGCTGAACGAAATGTTGTCGCCCGAGAAAGTGCTGTTGAGCGCCTTCTCCAAAGCCGCCGTGTTCTTGTCCTTGGCAGCCTGCGCGCTTGTATAGGTGAAATCGTCCAGCTTGCTCTGGTCAATTGTCGCAGAAGAGCTGAGGTTGTTTTCCTTGCGGTAAGCCGCTTCCTTGAGCGAATTGTACTCGCTGAGAATAGCCTCGTTGCCCTTGAGCTCGCGGCTGTCATAGTAAGTATCGGAAACTCCGTCAAACGAAACATTCTTGATATTTCCGCCAACGTTTACGGCAAGCGTGTTCTTGCCCGTAACCGCGCTCTGAGCGGAAATTGCAATCGATTTCGACATCTTCGTCAAACCGAAGCTGCCCTCTTTTTCCGCAACGTTAACCGAAGCGTTTCCGTTTACAACGAAATCCAGCTTCCCATCGCCCGCGTCCTTAACCTGCAGGAAATAATCGTCAACGATATCATCGCCGTCGGTATCCTTTCCGGTTCTGCCGAAAGCGTCTGCGAGAGCGGTGTTGAGGCTTGCGGTCACGGAGTCGGTGAACGCCGTCATATCAACGTTTCCTTCGCCGTCAAGCGCGATGTTTTCCGCCTTGAACTCAACCGCCTTTGTAATATCGCCAACCTTAACGTCAAGGCTGAAGCTGTAAGTTCTCGTTCCGTCCTCGTTTTCTGTGAAATTCGAGTTCTCCGCAGCCTTCGTCAAATCAAGCTTGAAGCTCTCGGGTGTAATGGACTTGCCCGAAGCCTTGGTTGCGGTCGCAAGCTGCGTGAGCTTTAGTCACGGTGTCCCATACTACGACGAAGACTTTGTGCTCGGATTCACCGCCCTCTCGGAACCGGGCAAGGAGAATCCGCAGTTTCTTGTGGACATACCCAAATACAATTCGGCCACACTCTGGTGCAACGCCACCGGCCATTCCATGGAGCCGGAGATCAACAGCGGCGATGTGGTGGCGCTCAAACTAATCGATGACCCGAGTTTCCTACTTATGGGCGATGTCTACGCCATTGTCACCACCAACGGGCTGCGCACGATCAAGCGTGTAAAGAAAGGCTCCACCCCCGACAGCTACCTGCTCGTACCGTCCAATCCCGCCTACGAGTCGCAGGAGATACCCAAGGACAAGATCATGCGCGTGTTTCGAGTACTCGGCAATATCCACGGGTTCTGATCCGGGATATCGGAACTTCGAGGCATCAGTACACAGGGGCATCCGCTGTGGGTGTCCTTTTTGTGTGTCGCGCCTCTGACTGAAAAGGGGCGGCAAGTTTCGGAATAGCAAGACAGTGGCCTTCCGGGGACTGAATATTCAACCTTCCTCCG
>SFLN01000016.1 GCA_004554555.1 [Eubacterium] saphenum
GCTTTGATATATACGCGCTCTCCGGCATTTTCGCCGGCATCGAACCGGCGAAAATGCGCGATTTTGAGAAACTCGTTCCTCGCTTCTCAAAATCGCGCTCGTACTTGTTGGTTTTACCATTGAGTTTAGGTCGTTCGTCTTGCTTGCGATTTTTCGGGTGTCAAACCCGAAAAATTGGCAAGGGTTGCTTACTGAACTCCAAGATTGTTGGCTAAAGATTAGTCGGCGAAATCGTTCTTTTTTATGATTTAACGCTTCGCTTCAGTGCCTCCGGCGGCTTGAAACCTTTTTCTGAAGAAAAAGGTTTCAAGGCTTCCAAAAAGACTTTTGTACGCTTCGCGGCTCAACGGTTACGCGCTGCTGATTTATACAGTCTGCTCGGGCTTATCCTCAATCGTCGGCTTCTCAGAATTCAACCCGCTTGCAATCGCTTTCCCCTGCACAAACGAATTCACCATCTGCTTCAAGTCAATCCCTAACCCCTCAAGCAATCCCGACGACGCCTGCGTTGTTGCCTCGGTGATGTCCTTAACCATCTTCGCGGTGTTCCCGTCGCCGTACATCGTGATTTTGTCGATGTTTTCAAGCGGCTTCGCAATCGCTGCCGCAATCTCCGGCATCTTCTCGAAATACATCTGCAAAACTGCGGCTTCTTCCATTTTCTTCATCGCCTCGGCCTTCTTGTCAAGACCTTCCGCCTCCGCGAGCGCCTTTGCACGAACCGCGTCCGCTTCCGCGACACCCTTTGCTCGGATACCCTCTGCCTCCTGCTCCGCAGCAAATCTTGCCGCCTCAGCCTTTGCCTTGGCAGCGGCAGCCTCGTTCTCCGCGGTTACGAGAATAGCGGCAGCTTCGTTCTTCTTGATTTGCAGCTCAGCCTCGGAGCGGCGGATTTCCTCATACTTTTGTGCTTCGGCATTTTGCTGAGTTGCGTAAAGCTTTGCGTCCGCGTTCTGCTGAGCGGCGTATTTCTGCGCTTCGGCAGTTTTCTTAACCTCGGCTTCGAGCGCGCGCTCCTTGATTTCAGCCTCTTTCGCCTTGATTTCAACCTCTTTTTCCTGTTTGGCAAGGTTTGCGTTTGCCGTGGTAATTTCGATGGTCTTGCGCTGTTCTTCCTGTTGAATTGTGTACGCAGCGTCCGCTTCTGCCTGCTTGATATCAGCGGCGCGCTTCAGTTCAGCCTGCTTAATGGCAAGCTCGTTCTGGCGCTCGGCAATCGCGGTTTCGGAGTCAACCCGCGCGTCGTTTGCCTTGCGGTTTGCTTCTGCCTGGGCAATCTTGATATCGCGCTCCGCTTCTGCCTTGGAAATCGCAGCTTTCTTGCGGATTTGCATTGTGTTGTCGATACCCATATCGTTTATCACGCCGTTCTCGTCCACGAAATTCTGAACGTTGAACGAAACGATTTCAAGTCCCATTGCCTTGAGGTCGGGGTCGGCGTTTTGGCGAACCTTCTCGGCGAAAACCTGACGGTTTGAAATCATCTCTTCAAGTCGCATCTGTCCGACAATTTCACGAATATTGCCCTCGAGAACCTCTCTGGCAACATTTGTCACATAGTTTTTGTCCTTGTTGAGGAAGTTTTGCTGCGCCTTTTCGATAATGTCCTTTTCGGGGGAAATTTTGACGTTGACAACCGAGTCAACCTTTACGTTAATGTAGTCGCCCGAAGGAATTGAGGTCTGAGTTCTTACGTCAACGCTCATCAGCGCGAGGTCAAGCACGTCGCAGCGCTCAAAAAACGGCAGCTTCACCGCAGCTTTACCTATGACAACCTTGGCTTTTCTGCGCAGACCGCTTATGATAAGCGCCTGGTCGGGGCGCGCCTTGCGGTAGCCGGTGAGGAACACCAAAATCAGCACCACAACCACGATGATTACGGGAATGAGCCAACCTTTGATTTCATCAAAATTCATAAAATTCTCCTTTCAGCGGAAAGCCGCTTTTCAACCAACATTCTGCTTTTATTATACACCCGACTGCGCGCCGCTGTCAAGGGTTTTATACAGTGATGAGAGCGTTTCGGTTTTTGAATATGTGAAAGTTGCACAAATTGCGCAGTGTCGCAAAACATCGCGTTCAACAGTCATAATTGTCAAGGAAAAAGTTGGATTTCGCGGAATTTTTTGTGCAAAATATATATTGTTTTTTTAGGGGAAAAGAGTTAAAATAAGTAGGAATTGGGCTTATTGCAAAAGTGCGCTTATTGACAGTCCATATTAAATAGGTAAATGGTGATTGAGATGGATTTTTTACGCGAGATAATCACAATGGATAAAGCAGCGGGAGCGCGTGTTGAAAAGGCGGTTGCCAAGCAAAAGCAGCGCACCGACGAGTTCGGCGAGAGCAGCGCCCGCGAGCGTGAACAAAAGCTCGCTTCGGAACGCGACCGGAACGCTGCCTTTAAGGACGAGCAGGAAAAGTTGCTTGCCGAAAAGCAAAAGAACGCCGAGCTTGCTCTCAAAACACGCGTCGAGGCTCTTGACAAGCGGTTTGCGGAGAACGGCGAGCGCTGGCGCGCGGAGATTTTAAAGCGGATTACGGAGGAATAATATGTACGCGTCAAACGGCGTTACGGCAAAGTGCCGAGCGGTTTTCGGGCAGCGCCTAACCCCTCTCGACTACGCGCAGCTTGCCGCAAAGGAAAACGTTCCGCAGATTTGCGACTATCTGAAAACCGTGCCGAGATACGAAAAGGCGCTCTCCTCGGTTAACTCGGGCGCAATTCACCGCGGTCAGCTTGAAGCGCTCCTTGCGAAAGCCGCGTTCGATATCTACGAGAAATTCCGGAAATTCGACTTCACAAAAAGCCGCGGCTACTTCTCGTTCATCGTCGAGCGGCTGGAAATCGGGCAGATTGTGTCGGCGATTGCGGCGGTTTACGCAGGCGGCTCGGACGCTTATATAGCGGCGGTTCCGATGTACCTGAACCGCTACACGAAAACAAATCTCCCCGAGCTTGGACAGGCGAAAAACTTGTCCGAGGTTATCGAGCAGCTTGAGGGCACGTCTTACATCAAGGTGCTGCGCGAGCCGCTGATAAACGCCGCGCAGAACGGTAAACTCGACATCGGCGAGGTTGAACGGCGGCTTGTGAACGACTATTATTTCCGCTTGCTCAAACACGCGGAGGAAAACTTTCGCGGCACGGAGAAAAAGGAGTTCAAGCGGGCAATTCTGCGGTCGATTGATATGGAGAACGTTGTCACGCTGTACCGCAGAGCGCGGTTTTCCGGCGCAAATCCCGAGGATTTGAAAAAAACGCTGATACCGTTTAAATACAAGCTTCGTGATGACGTTATCGAGGAGCTTATCGCGGAGAAGGACATCGACGCGCTCGCTAAACGTCTGGAGAAAATCGGTTATCACAGCGATAACGAAAGCGCAACGGTCGAGCAGCTCACCGAGCAAATCAGCCAGAAGTTCTACGAGAAAACGCTTCACCTCTCGTCGCACGCGGCTGTCGCTTATTTCGCGCTCACCGAGAGCATCTGCACGGAGCTGCGAAATATCCGAACGGTTGTCGAGGGAGTGCGCTACGAGCTGGACGGCACGGATATAATGAAGATGCTGGTACTTTAAAAGTTGGTAAATAAAGGAAAAAACCTGTTAAGGCGGTGATATATTTGGGAATAGAAAAAATGTCGCTGATTGCGGTTGACGGACCGTCAAAATCGCTTGACAGTGCGCTTATGTCCTGCTGCGAGAGCGGGGTGTTCCACATCGTGTCAAACGGCGCGGTTGTGCGAAATCTCGGCGAGCAGAACCCCTACAAGGGCATTCTTGCAAGGGTGCGCGATATGGCGATAAATCTGAAAATTCCCGTTAAGGACGCGGATTTTTCGCACGTTGACTGCGAGAGCGCGGAGGATTTTGAGAACTATCTCGGCGATATCTCAAAGCGTTATGACGAGCTGAACGAGCAGTACGCGGCGGTTGAACAGACGCTTCGCGAGCACCTCGAAACGGACGCTTTCGTTCGGCATTTGCACGGGCTTGACGTTCCGTTCTCGGAGCTGTTCTCGATGAAGTACGTCAAAATGCGTATCGGCAGAATGCCGCTCGACAACGAGGAAAAATTACAGTACTACGCGACAAAGTGCTTCGTTTTCCAGGAGTTCGAGAAAGCCGAGGACTACGTTTACGGAATTTATCTTGTTCCCGTGCAGTACGTTGAGTTCGCAGACGAGCTGATGACGTCGCTCGGATTTGAGAGAACGCGGCTTCCCGATTATCTTGAGGGTGACGCAGATGTTGCCGACCAAAAGCTCCACGCGCTGATTGAAACCGAGGAAAAGAAAAAGGAAGACCTCGAAAAGGAGCTTGCGTATTTCGCGGACAGCCTCAAGGACGATTTTTCGGCGGTTTTGTGCAAGCTGCGCTACAAGAGCGAAGTAAACGAGCTGCGGAAAAAGGTTGTTATATCGAACGGGCGGTTTTCGTTCTCGGGGTACTGTCCCGCGAAAAGCTCCAAGGAGCTGCGCACGGCGATTGTCAAGAACGCGAAAAATGTTCAGTGCACGGAAATTCCCGTTGACAAGAAGCACGCTTCTCCGGAAGTGCCCGTAAAGCTGAAGAACAACGTGATTACGCGTCCGTTTGAGATGTTCACAAGAATGTACGGCTTGCCGGTGTACGGCGGCTTCGACCCCACGCCTTACGTTGCGATAACGTATATGCTGATGTTCGGGATTATGTTCGGCGACGTCGGGCAGGGCTTGCTGATATCGCTGCTCGGGCTTATCCTCACGAAAACGACCAAGAACGGACTTGCTCCCGTGATGACGCGCCTTGGAATTTTCTCGGCGCTGTTCGGGTGCGTTTACGGCTCGGTTTTCGGTATCGAAACGATAATCACGCCGATTTTCCACCGCGAGGATATCTGGTACGGCGTGTGTGATTTGATGGGAAATCTCGGTATCCCGCGCCACCCCGAAAGCATTTTCCAGGCGGCAACCGCAGTGCTGATTTTCGCGCTGTTTTTGGGAGTTGTGCTGATACTGATTTCGATGATTTTCAACACGGTGAAGAACTTCAAGGCGAAAAAGCTCGGCGAGGCACTGTTTGACATAAACGGCGTTGCGGGAATTGTGCTTTACGCGTCGCTGATGATAGGTCTTGCGGGCACGCTGATGTACGGTCTGGAAATTATGACGGTGCCGTATGTGATTTGTCTGATTGTACTGCCGGTTGCGCTGATTTTCTTCAAGGCACCGCTCACGGCTCTCGTAACGGGCAGGAAAGCCGAAAAATTCAGCATCGCAGAGAGCTTTATCGGAATTTTCGAGGGCGCGCTGAGCTTCCTGTCGAACACGATGAGCTTCTTGAGAATAGGCGGCTTTGTTCTGTCGCACGCGGGCTTTATGCTGGTTGTATCGCAGCTTGCGGGCGCTTCTCAGCCGAACGCGCCGGTCACCGTCGGAATGGTGATAACCTACATTATCGGCAACATTCTGGTTATGGGTATCGAGGGCTTGCTCTCGGGAATACAGGTGCTCAGACTGGAGTTTTACGAGGTATTTTCGCGTTTCTACGACGGCGGCGGAAGCGAGTTTACACCGCTGAAAATCAAGTCGCATTTTTGATGAAAACGGAAAAGTTTTGCGTATAAAATAATTTTGGAGGAAAAGAAAATGAATATTGCACTTATCATTATTTTGCCGCTGGTCGCGGTTGGGCTTATTATGCTGCCGATTATTATGGCAATTCTTCGCAAGCGTTCGGGCAAGACCGTTCACCCGAAGCGCGCGGTTATAACAAACGTTGCTTCGTTTTTCGGAGTAATGCTCACGATGACCGTGCTCCCGCTCACGGGCGCGTTTGCGGCTTCTCCGGAAACCACTGCGGCTGCTGTTCAGACGGGCGCGGACGGCTTGAAGTATCTGGCGGCTGCGCTTTCGACCGGACTTGGTTCAATCGGCGCGGGAATTGCCGTTGGAGCGGGCGCGCCTGCGGCTATCGGCGCGATTTCGGAGAACGACAAGGCGTTTTCTAAGGCACTGATTTTCGTTGCACTCGGCGAGGGCGTTGCGATTTACGGACTGCTTATTTCAATTCTGATACTCTTTGGTTAATTTTGGGTGAACTATGAAATTTTTCCTGATAAGCGACAACACGGACACGCAGATGGGAATGAGAATTGCAGGGATTGAGGGCGTTGTCGCGCACACTGCCGCCGAGGTTAACGAAGCGCTTGACAAAGCGGTTTCCGATGAGGACGTCGCGGTTGTGCTGATGACGCAGAAAACCGCCGCGCTTTGCCCTGAGCGGGTTTACGACATAAAGCTGAACTACCGCAGACCGCTTGTGGTCGAGATACCCGACCGTCACGGCTCGGGCGGCGTTACCGAGGCAATCGGCAGGTATGTTGAGGAAGCAATCGGCGTGAAGCTGTAAAAGAGCCGCGGGGGCGGTTTCCGAAAGGATTTTTTATGGATTTGAATGCATTAAACGCGTCCAAAATGACGATGTTCAGAAACGCGGTCAACCACCAAGCCGACCGTGAAATCGAGGAGCTTACCGCGAAAATCCGCGAACAGCGCTCGGCTGCCGAGCGTATCCGCGAGGAGCACGAGTCGCGCGAGGCGATGGCGGCGCTCAAAACCGAGCGTTCCGCGATGGAAGCCAAGTACCGCAAGGAGCTGTCGCGGTGCGATTACGAGGTGAACAAGCAGGTTCTCGCTCACCGCAAGGAGCTTGTCGGCGAATTTTTCGGCAAAATTGAGCAGGATTTGCGTGAATTTTCCGAGAGCGAAAAGTACACGGATTTTCTCAAAAAACGCGTTGAAAAAGCCGAAAAAGCGCTCGGGAAAGACGTGGTAATTCTCGCGGCGAAAAAGGACGTCGAGCGGCTTTCTTCGCTCACCGAGCACGAGGTTCGCGCGGACAGCACGATTGTTCTCGGGGGAATTTGCGCGCTTGACGAAAAACGCGGGCTTTTCTGCGATTTTTCGCTTGACAGTGCGCTTTCTGACGAGCGCGCCGCGTTTGCCGAGAAGCGCGAGCTGATGACGGCGGAAATCTGAGGCTGGGGGTTTGGATTTGGAAAACACGATTTATTCGATAAACGGGCCTGTCGTAAAGGCGGCGAACACAAAGGATTTCTCGATGCTGGAGATGGTGTACATCGGGGAACGTCGGCTTATCGGCGAGGTTATCGGCGTTGCCGATGATTTCACGACAATACAGGTTTACGAGAACACGGCGGGACTGAAAATCGGCGAGCCGATTTACGGCACCGGCGCACCTGTCTGCGCAACGCTCGGTCCGGGCATCATCTCGAACATTTTTGACGGAATAGAGCGTCCGCTTCGCGATATGGTGAAGGACAACGGCGCTTTTGTTGCCGAGGGAAGCCACCTTTTTTCGCTGGACGAGGAACGCGAGTTTGACGTGACCGTCACGGTGAAAAAGGGCGACAAGCTCTGCGCGGGCGATGTTTACTGCACAACGCCCGAAACCCCGCTTATCACGCACAAATGTATGCTCCCGCCCGATATGAGCGGCGAGGTTACGTTTGCGGCGGAGAACGGGAAATACCGCGTGAACGACGTGATTATCCGCGTGAAAACAGCAAGCGGCGAGGAAAAAGAGCTGACGATGGTTCAGCGCTGGGCGATAAAAAGAGCGCGTCCGTGCGCTTCCAGACTGCCTTCAACAAAGCCGCTGGTTACGGGACAGCGCATTATCGACACGCTGCTGCCCGTGGCAAAAGGCGGCGCTGCGGCTATTCCGGGCGGTTTCGGTACGGGAAAAACCGTTACGCAGCACCAAATCGCGAAGTGGTGCGACGCGGATATCATCGTGTACATCGGCTGCGGCGAGCGCGGAAATGAAATGACGCAGGTTTTGGAGGAGTTCGGGGAGCTGATTGACCCGAAGTCCAACCGCCCGCTCACCGACAGAACCGTCCTTATCGCGAACACCTCGAATATGCCCGTGGCAGCGCGCGAAGCGTCTATTTATACGGGAATAACGCTCGCGGAGTACTACCGCGATATGGGTTATCACATCGCGATAATGGCGGACTCGACCTCACGCTGGGCTGAAGCGCTGCGCGAGATTTCGGGACGACTTGAAGAAATGCCCGCCGAGGAGGGCTTCCCCGCGTACTTGCCGTCAAGACTCTCGGAGTTTTACGAGCGCGCGGGCTATGTCAAGAATTTGAACGGCACCGAAGGCTCGGTGACGATAATCGGCGCGGTTTCGCCGCAGGGCTCGGACTTCTCGGAGCCTGTCACGCAGAACACGAAGCGTTTCGTGCGCTGTTTCTGGGCGCTGGACAAGTCGCTTGCCTACGCGCGTCACTACCCCGCGATTGACTGGAACAGCAGCTATTCCGAATATGTCGAGGATTTGGCTGATTATTACAACAACATCGCGCCCGATTATATGGCGCTTCGGCAGGAAATTTCCAACATTTTACAGGAAGAAGCAAAGCTGATGGAGATTGTAAAGCTGATAGGCGCGGACGTTTTGCCCGATGACCAGAAGCTGACGATTGAAACGGCGAGGGTTGTGCGCGTTGGATTTTTGCAGCAGAACGCGCGCCACACCGAGGACACCTACGTTCCGCTGATGAAGCAGCGGCTGATGATGAAGGTGATTTCCGTGCTTTACCACAAGTCGCTTGACGCGCTGAAAACGGGCGTTATGCTCTCGGATATCTTCGCGCTCGGGCTTTTTGAAAAGGCAACGAAGATGAAATACGATATCCCGAACAGCCGCCTCGACCTGTTTGACGGGCTGATTTCGGAGATAAACGAGAAGATAGACGCTCTGAACGCGGGGGTTTGAAAATGAGTGTACAGTATGTTGGATTGACTGATATAAACGGCCCGCTGGTTGCGCTGGACGGCGTGAAGGGCGCGGCGTTTGACGAGATTGCGAAAATTCGCCTCGACGACGGCTCGGAGAGAATCGGGCGCGTTGTGCAGATGGAGGGCGAAAAGGTTATTTTGCAGGTGTTTGAGGGAACGAACGGCATTTCGCTCAAGAACACGCGCACGATTTTTTCGGGAAAACCGCTTGAAATCCCGCTCTCGCCCGAGATACTCGGAAGAGTTTTCAACGGCGCGGGAAAGCCGATTGACGGACTTGGCGACGTGTTCCCCGAGAAGATGGGCGATGTCAACGGGCGCGCGCTCAACCCTTATTCGCGTGATTATCCGAAAAACTATATCCACACGGGCATAAGCTCGATTGACGCGCTGATGACGCTGATTCGCGGGCAGAAGCTGCCGATTTTCTCCGGCTCGGGAATGCTCCACAACAAGCTTGCCGTTCAAATTGTAAAGCAGGCGAAAATCACCGGCGAAGGCGCGAAGGATTTCGGCGTTGTTTTTGCGGCAATGGGCGTGCAGAACGATGTCGCGGACTATTTCCGCCGCTCGTTTGAGGACACGGGCGCAATCGAGCGCGTTTGTATGTTCCTCAACCTCTCGAGCGACCCGATTATCGAGCGTCTGCTTACGCCGCTTTGCGCGCTGACTGCCGCAGAGTACCTCGCGTTCGAGAAAAATATGCACATTCTGGTTATTATGACCGATATGACGTCTTACGCGGAGGCACTGCGCGAGTTCTCGTCATCGAAGGGCGAAATTCCGGGCAGAAAGGGTTATCCGGGCTATCTGTACTCAAACTTGGCGGCAATTTACGAGCGCGCGGGAATTATCAAGGGCAGCTCGGGTTCGGTTACGCAGATACCGATTTTGACGATGCCGAACGATGACATCACGCACCCGATACCCGACCTCACGGCTTACATTACCGAGGGGCAGATTGTTTTTGACCGCGAGCTTGACCGCAAGGGAATTTACCCGGGCGTTTCGGTTTTGCTGTCGCTGTCGAGATTGATGAAGGACGGCATCGGCGAGGGCTTTACGCGCGGCGACCACGCTGCCGTTTCCAACCAGCTTTTCGCGGCTTACGCGAGAGTGCAGGAAGCGCGCAGCTTGGCGTCGGTTATCGGCGAGGACGAGCTTTCAGAAGCGGACCGCGCTTATATGAAATTCGGAAAGCTGTTCGAGGAGAACTTCCTCAATCAGGGCTTTGACGAGAACAGAACGCTTGATGAAACGTTGGATTTGGGCTGGGATTTGCTTTGTGCATTGCCGAGAAGCGAGCTCGACAGAGTGGACGAGAAGCTGCTTGACGAGAAGTACAATCCCGACAGAGCGCTGAAATTTATGTAAAAATCGCTGAAAATTCCGCAGGAGAGCAGGTGAGAAACGGTGGCGGAGCAGATTTTCCCGACGAAGGGAAACTTGATTAAGGTGAAGCGGTCGCTGAATCAGGCGATGCTTGGCTACGAGCTGATGGACAGGAAGCGGAGCATACTTGTGCGGGAGATGGTAGCTCTCACGGACGAGGCGCGGCAGCTGCGCTCGGGGATTGACAGCACGTTTTCCGAAGCTTACACGGCGCTGCGAAACGCGAATATAACGCTCGGCGTGGTATCGACGGCTGCGGATTGTATTCCTGTGGAGGATTCGCTGTCGCTGTCGTCGAGGTCGGTTATGGGAGTGGAGCTGCCGAAAGTGAACGCGCAAATTCGCCCGCCGGAGGAGCCGTGCTATCCGATGACGGAAACCGGCTCGGAGTTCGACAAGGCTTACATCTGCTTTAACAAGGTGAAGGAGCTTACGGTGCGGCTTGCGGAGCTTGAGAACAGCGTTTATCGGCTTGCGGTTGCGATTAAGAAAACGCAGAAGCGGCGGAACGCGCTCAAGAATATAATGATACCGAAGTTTGAGCAGCAGGTGCGGTTTATCACGAACGCGCTTGAGGAGAAGGAGCGCGAGGAGTTCTCGCGGCAGAAGGTTATCAAGAAACGCAAGGTTAAATAGAAATAAGAAACCCGAGGAGTTGGACTTCTCGGGTTTTTTGGTATTCTTAGTTGGGTGGTGATGCGTATTTTCGAGTTGCCGAGCATTACCGCAGATGCTGCTTTGCGAAGCGCGCGGGCGATTTTTCGGGCATCGAACCCGAAAAATCGCGCGTTTTTGGAAAACGAAGTTTTTCAAAAACGCGGTTAGCCTCATGCTTTTATTGTGGAGCTTGCTTTGCGGTCTACGCGCTCGGCGATTTCGGCGGCGTCGAACCGCCGAAATCGCGCGTTTTTGTCGGCTGAAAGCCTCCAAAAACGCTTGGGGAACACCCCTCGGGGTTTTCCCCAAACCCTTTTCCTCAAAGGGGGGAAACTCTTGTTTCCCCATAATAAAGCGGATTTTTGCGTAAGCAAAAAACGCAAAGAGGAAAACGAAGTTTTCCTCAAGCCCTTTGCGCTTGCTAACGCGTTTTGTCGCTTCGCTCCAGTGCCTTCGGCGACCAAAAAACTTTTTCTGAAGAAAAAGTTTTCTGGACTTTCAAAAAGACTTTTGTTAGTGCACCGCGAAGCGAAAAGGGTGCAAGTATGACGTGCTTGCACGTCATCTGGTCACGCTGCTTACTGCTTTCCCGTTCTGTCCGCAGAAATCACGCCCGGTATTTTCCGCAGCCGCAAAATCACATTCCCAAGCTGCTCCACTCCCGCAATCTCAATGGTAATCACAAGATTCGTGTTCCCGTTCTTCAAGCGGTGCATATTCATCTCGTGCATCGGAATATGATTCGCCGCAATCGCCGCCGTTATATCCGCGATAACCGACGACGTCTGCTCCGCGATAATGTCAATCGTCGCGCGGTAAGACGCGTCGTCCGCGCCCGCCCACGACGCCTTTATCCACCGCTCGCGGTTCTCCTCGCTGTCCATATTGTTCAGCACGTTCACGCAGTCCTGCTTGTGTATCGATACGCCAAAACCGCGCGTCACAAAGCCGATTATCGGGTCACCGGGCAGCGGGTTGCAGCACTGCGCGAACTTAATCAGGCAGTTGTCCACGCCCTCGACAATAACACCTTTTTTGCGGCTGCGCTGGTTGGTCTGCTCGATGTTTTCATCGCTCGTCATCAGCACGGGTGCTGCCGCCTGCGCTCTTGCTTGGCTGTCCTTAATTCTTTGGATAATCTTGGTTGTGGCAACGCCGCCGTAGCCTACCGCCGCGAACAAATCGTCAACCGAGTCAACGTGCGCCCGCTGAGCCGATTCCTTTAGAATATCCTCGTCAAACGGGATTGCGTTGCGCTTAAACTCGCGTTCAAGCTCTTCCTTGCCGCGCTCAATGTTCTCGTCGCGGCGCTCGCGCTTGAACCACGAACGGATTTTCGCCTTTGCTTCGGTTGTTTTGGCGATGTTCAGCCAGTTCCGGTTCGGACCGTAATTCGGTGAACCGCTTGTGAAAATCTCGACGATATCGCCCGTCTTGACCTGATAATCAAACGGCACCATTCGTCCGCCAACCTTTGCGCCGGTCATTTTGTTGCCGACCTCGGAGTGCACGGCGTAGGCAAAATCGATGACGTTTGCACCGAGCGGAAGTGTGAAAATATCGCCCTTCGGCGAGAACACAAACACCTCGTCCTGCGACAAATCGTTTTTGATTGCCTCGGTTATCTGTTCTACATCATCGCTTTCCTGCTGACGTTCGAGTAGCTGTCTAATCCAGTCAAAGCGCTTTTCACCCGCAACGTTGCCTTTAAGACCGGCTTTGTACTTCCAGTGAGCTGCGATACCGTACTGCGCGGTGTTGTGCATTTCAACGGTTCTGATTTGCACCTCAAACGGGATTCCCTCTTTGCCGATAACGGTCGTGTGAAGCGATTGATAACGGTTAGGCTTTGGGGTTGCGATATAGTCCTTGAAGCGGTAGGGAAGCGGGTTGAAGAGGTCGTGGATAACGCCGAGCACGTTGTAGCACTCGATGACGGTCTGCACGATAATCCGCACCGCATAGATGTCGTAAATCTCATCGAACGGCTTGTTCTTGAGGTACATTTTCTTGTAGATGCTGTACACCGATTTGACACGTCCTTCGATAATGGGCGGCGGGTCGATATCGGTGATGCGCTCGCGGATGCGCGCGATAATTTTGCCGATGAAGGTATCGCGCTCTTCCTTGTGCAGGTCGAGAAGCCGTTCAACTTCCTGCGCACCGTAAGGGTCGAGGTAGTGAATAGCAATAGTCTCCATCTCGTCCTTGACGTCGCTCATACCTAGACGGTGAGCGATAGGCGCGTAGAAATTCATCGTTTCGAGAGAGGTTTTGCGTTGTTTTTCGGGAGGGCGCGCGTAGAGGGTGCGCATATTGTGGAGGCGGTCGGCGAGCTTGATGATGATGACGCGGATATCCTTGCTCATCGCCATAAGGATTTTGCGGATATTTTCAGCGTGCTGTTCCTCTTTGGAGTTGAGGGGAACCTTACCGATTTTGGTGACTCCGTCCACGAGCAGGGCAACGTCGTCGCCGAACTTTTTGCGGATTTCCTCCAAATCGATATCGGTATCCTCAACGACGTCGTGGAGGAGGGCGGCGCAGATGGTATCGGTGTCCATGAAGTAGTCCATCAAAATCATCGCGACGGAGAGGGGATGGGTGATGTATTTTTCGCCCGAGGAGCGCATTTGACCGCTATGAGCCTTGTCGGCGAGGTCGTAGGCGCGGCGGATTTTGTCCGCGTCGTATTGTTTGTCGGCGTCGATAACGCGCTGCATTAAGTCGTCGATTGTTACATTTTCCATAAAATCACTTCCAAAAAACAGAATAGGGTAATGCTGAACAGTCTTTCCCGCAAAGTTGTAATTAAGCATCGCGTAGCGCTTAAAGTCTTTTTGGAGGTCAAGGAACCTTTTTCTTCAGAAAAAGGTTCTTTGCCGCCGGAGGCACTCGGCGCGAAGCGCCGCACTCGCGGCGAAGCCGCGCAAACGCGTTCAAAAGCGCTAAAGGGGGTCTGGGGGGAGAAACGCATTTAGCGTTTCTAGAAACGAAGAGTTTTTCCCCCAGAGGAAAGGGGCTTGGGGGAAACCCCGAGGGGTTTCCCCCAAGCAAATTTTCCGACTCGATGTCGGAAAATTTGCCCGCGTTTGCGTGAAACGGAGTTTCACGCAAACGCGCGATTTCGGCGGCTCGACGCCGCCGAAATCGCTGAGAGCGCGTAAATATCAGAGTAAGTTCCGAGGTAAAAGCAGGCTCAAACCGCCTGTCAAGCGTCCTCGCGTGCTGTCGGGTGAATTTGCCCGAAATCAAGTCCCGCTCTCAGCAAGCCTAGCCAAAATCCCCTCTTTGAACAAGTCGCGTTTTTCCTTCGCGGGAACGAGCCGCGCGCGCTCGCCGTCAAACTGAGCCAAATTCGCCTCGCAGAAGGCGGTGACGGCGATTTTGAGCATACAGTAGTTCACCGAGCCGTTGAAAACCGCGAGCTGTTCGAGGGTGAGGCGACCGTTGTTCTTCCGCAGCAGGTCGTAGATTTTCATCAAATCCTCGCGGCTTTGCGGGACAATTCTCGGCAGCAGCCGCTTGTCGAAGTCCTCGCCGCGCAAAATCGCGTCGGAAACGCGTTTCGCGGCGAAAAATCTGTCCTCGCGGAAGCCTGTCGGGCGGTAGTCGAGCAGCTTGAGCTGAACGCTTTTATTGTCGTTGTATTCGTTGATTTCGGCGTGCGCGATGATGTCGATTTTATCGCCCGTTTCCGCGGCAAAATCGCTGTAACTTATCTTGAACGAAACCGCGCGGAAAGCCGAGTTCCCGTTCTTGACGTCGAGCGATATGTACTTGCCGTCCTTGAGCGGGCGCTTCTCCTTAATCTCGCAGTTTTCAAGCAGGAACACGGGCTTCGCAAAGCCCTCGCCAAGCGGCTCCAGACGGTTCAGCGACTCGATATTTCCAACGGTGAGCATTTTTCCCGTCACGCGCAAATCCGCATAAAGCTCGGCTTCGGGCATTTTCGGGTAATGCGCCGCGGCGTACTCCTCGATTTTTTGCTTGAACTCGCCGATTTCGTCAGCCTTGACAGAAAAACCGCCCGCCAGCGGGTGACCGCCGAACTTTTTGAGATACGCGGAGCAGTGGTTGAGCAGACCGTAAATCGAGAAGTTCCCGACGCTTCGACACGAGCCGCGCCCCTCGCCGTTTTCGATTGCGACAACAATTGTCGGCTTTCCGTATTTCTCGACAATTTTCGAGCAGACAATGCCGATAACGCCCGCTTTCCAGCCCTCACCCGCGAGAAAAATCACGCGTTTTGTGAGAATGGACGGGTCATTGGCAATTTGCTTTTGTATACCATCGGTGATTTTCTGCTCGATTTCGCGCCGTTTTGCGTTCAGCTGGACAATATTTTCGCAAAGCCGCGCGGTTTCCCCCTCGCCCTTTGCCAGCAGCAGCCGAACCGCTTTATCGGCTTTTTCAACGCGTCCCGCCGAGTTTATCGCGGGGCAGATTTTGAACGAGATATCGGACGCGGTGAGATTTTTCGGGGAAAGTCCCGCGGAGTAAACCAGCTTTTTCAAGCCTTCGTTGCCCGCGTGCTTCAGCGCCTCAAGTCCCTTTTTCACGATTAAACGGTTTTCACCGCGAAGCGGCATTACATCGCCGATTGTGCCGACCATAGCCAAATCCGCGTAGTTTTCGAGGATATAGTCCTTGTCCTCCTCGAGCGCGCAGAGCAGCTTCAGCACAACTCCCGCGCCGCACAAATCCTTGAACTGCGAGTAATCGTCGGCGCGGTTCGGGTTAACGCACGCGTCGCACACGGGAAGCGTTTCGCCGGGCTGATGGTGGTCGGCGATAACGAGCTTCACGCCGTGGCTCTTGATAAACTCGGCTTCCTCGAGCGCATTCACGCCGTTGTCAACCGTGATGATAAGCTGCGTGCCGCCGGAGATGATTTTTTGCAGCGCGGGAATGTTCATTCCAAAGCCCTCGGAGCGGTCGGGAATGTAGTAGTCAACCTCCGCGCCGAGCGAGTCGAGGTAGCTGTACATCATCACGGTGCTTGTCACGCCGTCGCAGTCGTAGTCGCCGAAAACCGTGATTTTGTCGCCGTTTTCGAGCGACTCCGTGATAACCTCAACCGCCTTTTCGATATCCGCAGGCAGCGGCTCTTCCATAAACTCACCATCACCGAACAGCTTCTCGGCAGCTTTTTTCGTGTGAATTCCGCGCGCGGACAGAATTTTTCCGAGGAAATTTCCGTATTCCGCGCAGATTTCCTCATCGGCAAATTCAGCCGCGGGAACAATCCATTTTCTCAAATTTTTTCTCCTTAAACGCTAAGCTCCGCCTTTTCACCGAGCAAATCCTTGTTCTCGTCAAGAATGGGCTGAATGAAGTCGCGCAGGAACTCCTCAACCTGCTCGGGAGCACGTCCGACATAAAGCTCGGGGCGCAGAACCGCTTCGATTTCCTCTTTGGTGATGTTAAACATCGGGTCTGCGGCAATTCTGTCCACAAGGTCGTTTTCGCCGCCTTCTCTCATCTTCTGCGCGGCAGCCTGCGAGTGGGTGCGAAGCTCCTCGTGGAGCTGCTGGCGGTTTCCGCCGTTTTCGACAACCTTCATCATAATGTTCTCGGTCGCCATAAACGGCAGCTTCGTCATCAGACGGCGCTTCACCATTTCGGGATAAACCTCGATACCATCGGTTACGTTCATCATAATGTTCAAAATCGCGTCAACGCCGAGGAAGCTCTCGGCAACGGAAATGCGTTTGTTTGCGCTGTCATCGAGCGTTCTCTCAAACCACTGCGTGCCTGCGGTGAAAGCGGGGTTGAGCGAGTCAATCATAACGTAGCGCGCAAGCGAGGTTATTCTCTCGGAGCGCATAGGATTGCGCTTGTATGGCATTGCCGAGGAGCCGATTTGGTTCTTTTCAAACGGCTCGCCCATTTCCTCAAAGCTCTGCAAAATGCGCATATCGTTCGAGAATTTCGAGCAGCTCTGCGCGATACCCGAAAGGGTGGCAAGAACCTGCGAGTCAACCTTGCGCGAGTAGGTTTGTCCGCTCACGGGAACGCACTCGGTGAAGCCCATTTCCTCGGCAATCATTTTTTCGAGCTGCTTGATTTTCGCGGAGTCGCCGTGGAACAGCTCAACAAACGAAGCCTGCGTTCCTGTCGTGCCCTTTTGACCGAGGAGCTTGAGGGACTTTATGCGATAATCAACCTCTTCATAATCCATCAGCAGCTCGTTTATCCAGAGTGTTGCGCGCTTGCCGACGGTAGTGGGCTGAGCGGGCTGGAGGTGGGTGTAAGCCATGCAGGGCATATCTTTGTACTGCTCGGCAAATTTCGCGAGATTTGCGATAACGTTGACGAGCTTTTTCTTGACGAGAAGAAGCGCGTCGCGCATGATGATGATATCGGTGTTGTCGCCGACGTAGCAGGAGGTTGCGCCGAGGTGGATGATGCCGGCGGCGTTGGGGCATTGCTGACCGTAGGCGTAGACGTGGGACATGACGTCGTGGCGGACAACTTTTTCGCGGGCTTCGGCGACGTCATAGTTGATGTCGTTGACGTGGGCTTCGAGCTCCTTGACCTGGTCTTCGGTGATGGAGAGACCGAGCTTCATTTCACCGCGGGCGAGGGCAACCCAGAGCTTGCGCCAAGTTGTAAACTTCTTGTCAGCCGAGAAGATGTATTGCATTTCGGGGCTGGCGTAGCGGGTGCAGAAGGGGCTTTCGTAGGAATTGTAATTTTTTGACATAGGTTTTTATCTCCTTAAAATTATTAACGAAGTTGGGCTTTTTGCAGATTTGACACGGAACATCTCGCAAAGCTTTAATCGAGCACGCGAAGCCTTAAAGTCTTTTTGGAGTTCTTAGAACCTTTTTCTTCAGAAAAAGGTTCTAAGCCGCCGGAGGCACTCGGCGCGAAGCGCCGCCACTCGCGGCGAAGCCGCGCAAACGCGGAGCGAAGCGACGCGATATACGCCCCAAAAGCGCTAAAGGGGTTTGGGGGAAAACAAGAGTTTTCCCCCAAGCGATTTCGTCGGCTCGATGCCGACGAAATCGCCCGAGAGCGCGTAAAGATGAAATCGAGTTTCTCAAACGTTCTAGGCAACGTAACTCTCCGAAAAAAGCGGATAATCGCGCAAAGCGTGCAGTTGAACAAAAAACGAGCCAAAAACACTCTTCTTTATTTTACCACAATCGACACTTTATTACAAGTATGATTTTACGCGTTTAGTATAAATATACAAAAAACTCCGCGTATCGGGCGGAGCTTTTGTGATAATTTTCAATAATTCCCAAGAGTTAATCCTCGGAAAGCTCGGGTTTTTCGGCAAAATCATCGGCGCTTTCACCAAAATCTTCCTCATCGTCATCGGAGATGTCCGCGAATTCATCGGGCTTCTCGGCGATTTCGTCAAGGTATTCCATAACGCCGCCGTAAATTGTGAAGGCAACCTTCTGCTGATACTCCTTCGTGGAGAGCTTCTGCTCCTCGTCGGGGTTGGAGAGGAAGCCGCATTCTATCATCAGCGAGGGGTTCTTGTTGGATTTGAGCAGGAACAGTTCATCGCCCGAGAGCTTGATTTCGCGGTCGTTGCCGGGCTGCAAATCCGCGAAGCGCCGCTGCATAATCTGCGCGAGAGTGCGGTTGTCGGGGTTGTTATTGTTGTAGAACATCTGCCCGCCGAAGTACTGCGGGTCGGTGAAGTTGTTCTGGTGAATGCAAAGGAAAATGCTGTCGGGGTGGCTCTGGATAATCTTGAGGCGGTTATCCATATCGTTGAGCTTTTGGTTGCGGATTCCCTCAATGCCGGGGTCGTAAATCGAGATGTCCTCGTCACGCGTGAGGACAACCTCAAAGCCCGACATCTCCAGCATATCGCGCAAATCCAGCACAACGGCAAGATTTACGTCCTTTTCAAGCACGCCGCTTTGCCCGACCGCGCCCGAGTCCAAGCCGCCGTGACCCGCGTCCAGCACAATCACGGGCTTTTGCGCGGCGGGAGCTGCCACGGGGAGCGCGCTCTCGGTAATTCTTGCGCTGACGGCAAGCAGCGCGAAACAGCCTATCATAGAAAGCGTGAGCTTTAGGGATTTTTTGTTTAGTTTCATTCGGAACGCTCCTTTGCGGTACTTTTTGTCCTATTTTATTAGGGCTTTTCCGATTTTAGAACGCTTTTCCCGAAAAATTCACGAAAAGTGTTCCCGCCGAGATTGCAAAAACCCCTTGACTTTTTCCCAAAATAAGTTATAATAGAAGTGTATGTTTTAATGCAAATCTAAAATGATTGTGAGGACAAAAAAATGAAATGGACGGGATTAAATGAACTTCGCGAGAAGTATCTTTCCTTTTTTGAGAGCAAGGGACATCTGCGCTTGCCGAGCTTTCCGCTTGTGCCGCCTGCGGACGATAACTCAATCCTGCTGATAAACGCGGGAATGACTCCCCTTAAAAAGTATTTCCAGGGCATCGAGGAGCCGCCGCGCCACCGCGTTACCACTTGCCAGAAGTGCATAAGAACGCCCGATATCGAGAATGTCGGCAAAACCGCGCGCCACGGCACTTATTTCGAGATGCTCGGCAATTTCTCGTTCGGCGATTACTTCAAGCACGAGGCTATCGCGTGGGCTTGGGAATTTTTGACAAAGGTTCTCGAAATCCCCGAAAATCTGCTTTGGGTAACGATTTACGAGGAGGATGACGAGGCTGCCGATATCTGGGCAAACGAGGTCGGAGTGCCGCGCGAGAGGATTATCCGTCTCGGCAAAAAGGACAATTTCTGGGAGCACGGAAGCGGTCCCTGCGGTCCTTGCTCGGAAATCCACTATGACCGCGGCGAGAAGTACGGTCATTTCGACCACATCGGTCAGGACAATTTCGAGGAAGTCGGCGACTGCGACAGAATTATCGAAATCTGGAACAACGTTTTCACGCAGTTCGACAACGACGGCAAGGGCAACTACACCCAGCTCGCTACCAAAAATATCGACACGGGAATGGGCTTGGAGCGTCTTGCGTGCGTTATGCAGGACGTGGACAACCTGTTCGAGGTTGATACCGTCAAGAATATTATGGGCAAAATCTGCTCGATTCTCGGCGCGAACTACCACGACGACGACAAAAAGGATATCTCAATCCGCGTCATCACCGACCATATCCGTTCCACAACCTTTATGGCGGGCGACGGAATTCTCCCGTCAAACGAGGGGCGCGGCTACGTTATGAGAAGACTGCTCCGCAGAGCCGCACGTCACGGCAGACTGCTCGGCTACCACAAGCCGTTCCTCTATGAAGTCTGCGACACCGTTATTGACGAGAATTTAACGGCTTATCCTGAGCTTGCCGAGAAGCGCGCTTACATCAAGAAGGTCATTCAGACCGAGGAGGAGAGCTTCGGCAAGACCATCGACAACGGCTCGGCTATTCTCGATGAGATGATTGAGGAGCTTGTCAAAAACGGCGAGAAAACGCTTTCGGGCGAGAACGCGTTCAAGCTCCACGACACCTACGGTTTCCCGCTTGATTTGACCAAGGAAATTCTCGGTGAAAAGGGACTTTCGGTTGACGAGGAAGGCTTCGCCGAGTGTATGAAAAACCAGAAGGAAACCGCCCGCAAGAACAAAAAGCTCGGCGGCGGCTGGGACAACGCGAAGAACTCCGCGCTTGACGCGTTCAAGACGGAATTTGTCGGCTACGACACGCTTGAAACCGAGGCGAAAATCCTCGCTATCACCAAGGACGGCGAGTGCGTGGATTTGTGCGGCGCGGGTGATGAAGTCGGCGTGGTTATCGACAAAACGCCGTTCTATGCGGAAATGGGCGGTCAGGTCGGCGACAAAGGCGTGATTTTCCACGGCAGCGATGAGCTTGAGGTTCTCGACACGCAGAAGCTCGGCGGCGGGCAGTTCGTATGCCGCTGCGCGGTTAAGAAGGGCGGCTTCGAGGTCGGCGACACGGTAACGGCAAAGGTTGACGAGCAGCTTCGTCTTGCCACTCAGAGAAACCACACCTGCTGCCACATTTTGCAGGCGGCTTTGCGCAAGGTTCTCGGCGACCACGTTCACCAGTGCGGCTCTTACGTTGACCCGTATCAGTGCCGTTTCGACTTCAGCCACTTCAGCGCGATGACTCCCGAGGAAATTCAGCAGGTTGAAAATTACGTCAACAGCGTAATTATGGCGGCGGTTCCCGTTGTAACCGAGGTTCTGCCGATTGAGGAAGCGAAGAAGAAAGGCGCAATGGCGCTGTTTGGCGAGAAGTACGGCGATGTTGTACGCGTGGTATCGGTCGGCGATTATTCGACGGAGTTCTGCGGCGGCACGCACCTCAAAAATTCCTCGCAGGCGGGACTTTTCAAGATTGTCTTTGAAACGTCCGTGGCAAGCGGCGTAAGACGTATTCAGGCGATAACCGGTATGGCGGTTATGTCGATGCTCTGCGATTACAAGGACACGCTCGACAAGGCTTGCGCGGTGCTGAAAGCGCAGAATTCGGACGATTTGGTTCAGCGCGCGGAGAGCGTTGTGGCTCAGCTTCGTGAAAAGGACAGAAAAATCGAGAGTATGGAGCAGGCTGCGGCAAACGCAAAGCTCGGCGATATTTTCGCGAACGTTCCCGAGATTAACGGCGTGAAGCTGGTTTGCGCGAAGCTTGACGGAATGGGCGCGGACGGTCTGCGCAAGACCGGCGACAGCGTTGCCGACAAGTTTGACTGCTTCGTTGCCGTTCTTGCGGGAACAGCCGACGGCAAGAGCAACATTTTGTGCAAATGCTCCAAGAGCGCGGTTGAAAAGGGCGCGAACGCGGGCACGCTTGTCCGTGAAATAGCGGCTGTTGCCGGCGGTAAGGGCGGCGGAAAGCCCGACCAGGCAATGGCGGGAGTTCCCGACGCGGCAAAGCTCGGCGCGGCTCTTGACGCAGCGAAGGAAATTGTTTCCAAGTATATTAAGTAATAGCTCACAAATGCTGTTTTCGCTCAGGAAACAGCATTTCGGGTAAATAACGAAACCTTTTAGAAAAAATGTTGTTATAATAAATGGAGGTCATTATGGAAAATTGTTTGTTCTGCAAAATAATCAAAGGCGAAATCCCCTCGACAAAGGTGTACGAGGACGAGAAAATTCTGGCGTTCCGCGACATCAACCCGCAGGCTCCCACGCACATTCTGGTTATCCCGAAGGAGCACATTGACGGCGTAGACGCGCTTAACGAGAGCAACAGCGCTGTTGTATCTCACATTTTCGCTAAGATTGCCGAAATCGCGAAAAACGAGGGACTTTCTAACGGCTACCGCGTTGTTTCAAACGTCGGCGAGGACGGCGGACAGACCGTGCGTCATCTGCACTTCCACATTATCGGCGGCGCGAAGCTGTCCGAGAAAATGTCCTGATAAGGTCGGTGCGCGATGCCTAAGATAACCGAAAGCGAGTTGAAAAAGAGTCTTGGCGGCGAGCTTTCGCGGGTGTATTTTCTGTACGGCGAAGAGGATTTTCTCGTGAGAACCTACGCCGAGAAAATTGTCGCGGCGGCTGTCGGCGAGGAGCGCGATATGAATTTCGTGAAATATGCCGACGCGCCGTCTGCGGACGAGCTTTCGGACTATCTCGACAGTATGCCGTTTCTCGCGGATTACAAGTGCGTGCTGGTTGAGGATTTGGACTTTGACGCGCTGCCCATAGCCGAGCAAAACGCTTATCTGAAGCTGCTCGAGAACATACCGGACACGTCTGTTCTGGTTATTGCGCAGCTTCATATAGACCCGCTGGTTTACGACGCGAAAAAGGGTAAAGCAAAGCCGAAAAAGCTGCTTGACGCGGCGGTGAAGAACGGCGCTGTGTGCGAGTTTAAGTATCTTCCCGCGGCAAAGGTGAGCGGGCTTGCGATACGGCGGTTTGAGCGCGCGGGCTGCTCAATATCCGAGGAGAACGCGTTTTATCTCGCGGAGGAATGCGGCTATTCGCTGACAATGCTGGGCTGTGAAATCGACAAGCTCACCGCTTACGCCGAGGGGCGAGAAATCACCCGCGAGGATATCGAAATGCTTGTTCCGAAGCGGGTTGACGCGGGAATTTACACGCTCTCCGACGCGATTTTTGCCGGTGAAATCAACCGCGCCTACGAAATTCTTGACGAGCTGATAATTCAAGGCTACAAGGTGAACGAGGCGTTTCTGGTGCTGGCGGGGCATATCACGGATTTGTACAGAGCGCGGCTTGCGATAAACGCGGGCAAAAACAGCGCTCAGGCAGCAACCGCCTACAATTACCCGCCGAACCGCTCCTTTATTATGAGGAACGCGTTTGGTAAAGCGTCGAAGCTCCCGCTGCGGTATCTCGCGGACTGCGTTTACATTATGTACAACACGAACAAGCTGCTCAACTCGTCAAAAGCGGACAGCAGACTGCTTGTCGAAAAGGCGATAACGGAAATCTCGCGGCTTCAGAAATAATATGAGTAAAATCAAGATAAAACAGGCAATAATAGTAGAAGGCAAATACGATAAAATTCGATTGTCATCGCTGATTGACGCGGTGATAGTGCCGGTCGGGGGATTTTCCGTGTTCAAGGACGGGGAAACCGCCGAGCTTATCCGCGCGCTTGCTGAGAAAAACGGCGTGATTATACTTACGGACAGCGACGGCGCGGGCTTCCTTATCCGAAAGAAAATCCGTGAGATAACGCGGGGCTGCTCGGTGATAAACGTCTACACGCCCGATATTGTCGGCAAGGAAAAGCGCAAGCGCGAGCCGTCAAAAGAGGGGCTGCTCGGGGTTGAGGGAATGAGCGCGGAGATTTTGCTCAGCGTTTTCGAGAAAGCGGGTGTTTTCGCCGAAACCGTTCCCGAGAACAAAAATCCCGTCACAAAAGCGGATTTGCTGGAGCTGGGGCTATGCGGGAGTGATAACTCCTCGGAAAAGCGCAAAAACCTTCAGCGCGCTCTCGGACTTCCCGAAAAGCTGTCGGCGAATATGCTTTTGGAAGTCGTAAATTCAATGTACACAAAGGACGAGTTTTTCCGCGAATGCGAAAAGCTCGGGTTTCAGAAAGGATAAATTTGAGTGGTTTTTTCAAGCTTGACGTTTCTGTTCTTCTTCTTTTTGCCGGCAACGCTGATTATTTACTATCTCGTGCCGAAAAAAGCGAAGAATGTTGTAATCCTCATAAGCGGACTGGTGTTCTACGCGTGGGGTGAGCCGATTTACGTTCTGGCGATGATTTTGTCAACGTTCATCGACTACACCGCGGGCAGAATTATCGCGAAATACGACGATAATCCGAAAATCCGCAAAGCGTGCCTTATAGTATCGCTGGTGATGAACTTGGGGCTGCTTGCGACGTTCAAGTACCTCGGTTTTATCATCGAGTCGTTCAACGGCTGGTTTGGCTGGACGATACCGAACCCGAACCTGCCGCTGCCGATAGGCATCAGCTTCTTCACGTTCCAGTCGATGAGCTATACGATTGACCTGTACCGCCGCAACATCAAGGTGCAGAAGAGCGCGGTGAATTTTATGGCGTTCGTGACGCTTTTTCCGCAGATTGTCGCGGGACCGATTGTGCGCTACGAGGACGTTCAGCACGAAATTGACGACCGCAAAATCACCGAGAGTATGCTCGCGGACGGAATTTCGCGCTTTATCACGGGACTTGGAAAAAAGGTGCTGATTGCCAACAACATCGGCGCGCTCTGGACGGAAATCAAGGCGATGGAGTACTCCACGCTGTCTGCCGGCACGGCTTGGCTCGGTATACTCGCGTTCACGTTCCAAATCTATTTTGACTTCTCGGGCTACTCGGATATGGCGATTGGCTTGGGCAAGATGATGGGCTTCAACTTCCCCGAAAACTTCAACTACCCGTATCAGTCAAAGAGTGTTTCGGAGTTCTGGCGGCGCTGGCACATCACGCTCGGCGCGTGGTTCAGAAGCTACGTTTATATACCGCTCGGCGGCAACCGCAAAGGTCTTGCCCGCACGATAATCAACCTGCTCATCGTCTGGACAATCACGGGTATCTGGCACGGCGCTTCGTGGAATTTTATGCTGTGGGGCGCGTATTTCGGTGTTCTGATAGTTATCGAGCGGCTTTTCCTCGGGAAAATTCTCGAGAAAATCCCCGCGTTTTTCAGCTGGCTGTACACGTTTTTGATGGTAGTTTTCGGCTGGATAATGTTCGACGGAGTAACTCCCGGCACAACGGATTTCGGGGAGATGTTCTCGCAGGTGTTCGGGTATATCGGCGCGATGTTCGGCGCAAACGGCGTTGGACTCGACAATTTCGCGATAAATTCGTTCGTGAATTACAGTGTGATTTTCGCGGTTTGCATTATCGGCTGCACGGACATTCTCAAAAATCTCTACACGAAAATCAAGGAAAAAGCGCCGCAGTGGGTTATGTACGGATTTCCCGTTTTGCAGAGCGGCGTGATGCTGGCGAGCATCGCGTTTGTGGCGACCAGCTCCTACAACCCGTTCCTTTACTTTAACTTTTGACGGAGGGCAAGATGAAAAAATTCAAATTTACCCCGAACAAGCTGCTGATAGGGCTGTTCGCGGTTATAATTCTCGGAATTTCGATTTCAACCGTTGCTCTCCCGAAGCTCGAACGCAGTGAAAACGAAAACCGCACTCTTGCGAAATTCCCGAGCCTTGTCAACGAAAAGGAGCTGGAAAAAGCGGAGAATTTCGGCGATGTTCTCGGCGCGGTAAAGTGGAGCTATATCACCGAGCGCGAAAAAGCGAGCTTTATGGATGACTTTGAAACCTATTTTTCCGACCACTTGGTTGGACGTGATTTGTGGGTTGAGGGCGCGAATTTCCTGTCGCGGCTGTCGGGAAAGCGCGAGATAAACGGCGTTTACACGGTTGACAATCAGATGATTCAGACGTTCAAGGAGTACGACGCGGAGGAAGTCGCAAAGTCGCTTGACGCGATGGAAAAGTTCGCGGAGCGCTATCCCGATATACAGATGAATTTTATGCTCGTTCCGACCTCGCAGGAGATTTTCAAGGACAAAATTCCGTCCTACGCGGGACTTCTGAGCGAGAAGGATTTCATTGACGAGTGCTATTCTAAGCTGGAAAAAGTTGGGACAATTGACGCGCTTTCCTATCTCACGGAGCACAAGAGCGAGTATATCTACTACCGTACCGACCACCACTGGACAAGCCTCGGCGCTTACTACGCGTACTGCGCGGCGGCGAAGGCGCTCGGCTACGGTGCGTACGGGCTGAACTCGTTCAACGTGGAGACCGTGAGCTCGGATTTTCGCGGCACGCTCTACTCAAAGACGCTTGACAGCAGCGTTCCCGCAGACACGATGGACTATTATATTCTGGCAAACGGCGAGCCGAAGGTTCACATGGTATCGATTAACGACAGCAAAACAACCGAATACGACAGCCTTTACGTCCGCGAGTACCTCGACACGAAGGACAAATATTCCTCGTTCACGGGTGAAAACGCGCCGATTGTTGAGATAACGACGGACGTTGAAAAGGGAAAAAACCTGCTCCTAATCAAGGACAGCTACGCGCATTCGCTCGTGCCGTTCCTGTCGAAGCATTACGCGAAAATCACGATGGTTGATATGCGCTATATCAACGCGGATTTGAACAATTTTATCGATGTGAACGAATATGACCAAGTGTTGTTTATGCAGAACGTGATTACGTTCACCGAGGACAGCTATCTGAAAAAGCTGGCGCTTACGAAGTGAGAACGGTTGAGTTTGAGGTGAGCGAGGGCGAAAACGGAATAACCGCGCTGAGTTTTCTGAAAAGGCGCGGTTTTTCGCAGCGTGCGGTTGTTGACCTGAAGAAAAACGGCGGTCTTACGCGAAACGGCGAGATTTTGCGGACGGTTGACCGAGTGTACGCCGGCGAGAAAATCCACGCGGAAATCGCCGAGGACGGACAGGCGCTGGAGCCGGATTTTTCGGTGAACGCGCGGGTTGCGGCGGAGAGCGAGGATTTTGTGCTGTTCGACAAGGGAGCGGGAGTGCCCGTTCACCCGTCGATTTGTCACCGAACGGGAACGCTCGGGAACCTCTTTTCCGCGCTTTACCCCGACAGAGCGTTCCGACCGATACACCGCCTCGACAACAACACCTCGGGCTTTTGTCTTTGCGCGAAAAACGCGGCTGCGGCGCCGGTGCTTGCGCGGACAGCCGAGAAGCGGTACTACGCGGCGGTTTCGGGCGAAATCACCGAGCCGGGGGAGATAAACCTGCCGATTGCCCGCGCCCCCGACAGTATAATCAAGCGCGAGGTTCGAGAGGACGGCGCGCGGGCGGTGACGCTCTACAAGCCGATTTTGGTGAAAAACGGCAGAACGCTGCTCGAAATCACGCTCAAAACCGGCAGAACCCACCAAATCCGCGTTCATTTCTCGCACATCGGCTTCCCGCTGCTCGGCGATGATTTGTACGGCGGCGACTGCTCCGAGATAACCCGCCACGCGCTCCACTGCGGGAAAATCCGCTTCGCAGAGCCGTTTTCGGGGAATTTTGTGCAGTTTGAAAGCGAGCTGCCCGAGGATATCGCGCGGCTGTTTCGGTGAAAGCGGCAAATATTGACAAAAAATACAATAATTCCCAAATGCCCTAGTGAAATTCAGCCGAAAAAATAACCAAAAATCGCAGAAAAAAACTGTGTATTTTTTAGAAATTTTGCAATAATACTTGATTTATTTTAGTGAATAATGTATAATGTTAGAAGGGTTATTTTGCGGTGACGGGCATTTCGGTTGCCGGAAAAATTTGTACATAAAAGGGTTTGGTGCGTTTGCTATTCGGAGGAAAGGTTATAAAGGTCGAGCTGCTCGACGATAAGGGCAAGCTCATTCTCACTGCTGAAAAGAATTTCGTGCTGCCGAAAAATATGGACGACGATGACAGCATTGTCATTTTCAAAGGAAAAAACCTCCCCGATTTGGAGCGCAACGCGATTGTTTCCGTCGTTACCACCACAAAGGCTAACGATAGAATAAGGTACACGGGCGCGGTTTCCATGTCGATGGACACCCAGCTCAACGTCAAAATTCTAAAAAACAACGAAACGCAGGTTCTTCAGGAACGAAGGCGTTATTTCAAAATAAAGATTAATGAAAAGGGCAGAGCGCTCTTCTATGTGCGCGGTGAAAAGACCGTGCGGTACGACGAGCCGCCCGAGATTTCGGTGCTCGACATCAACGTCGGCGGCATTTTCTTCTCGTGCGAAACCGAGGAATATGTGGAGGGCGACCTCGTGTGCGTGGACATCGATTTGTTCATCGACTGCCCGCTCAACACCGCAGTCAAAATTCTCCGCGTCCAGCGAAACGAGGACGGCTCAATCAAGGGCTACGGGTGCTTGTTCGAGAGCCTCACGGGCGCGCAGGAGGATTACATAGGCAGATTTATAATGAAGGTTCAGTCCGAGCAGCGCAGAAAAGAAGCTGCAAAGGACGAAATTTGATTTAAGTATATAATTTATTTCATTTAGGGGGAAGAACGATGAAAAAATCCACAATGAAGTACGGACTGATAGTTGTTTTGGTCATCTTCGCGCTGGTTCCCGCCATTATTCTCGGAGTTGTCGGCACTATGTCGTCCTCGAGTTTCAGCAATGACGTCAAGCTCGAAGAGTTTAACTCGGTCACCATGTCCAAAGCGGGTACCGTCGGAACGGTTTTCGCAGGCTATCTGGGCGATGCGACAATGCTGTCAAAGCTGGACGCGGTTGTCGAGGCTGCTAAAACGGGCGGCGACGGCGCAAGTGCGATTGTGAAGTCCTACGCCGAGAGCAATCCCGACGTTGCCGACGCGCTTGTTCTGAACGCTTCGGGCACGGTTGTAACCTCAGCGGCAGGCGCTGTAAATGGCACCTTTGAGCATTTCGACAAGATTTCCGCAAGCGAGGTTTCGACGCTTCTTTCGTGGGATAAGTACCAGAGCGATGGATTTTTCGTTTCCCGCGAGATAAACAACGGCTCGGTTGTCGGCTATGTGTGCCTTGTCATCACACCCGCTTCCGACAGCGCGCTTTCGCAGGCGCTTGCGGGCACTTACGTCAACAATAAGGCGAACCTCGCGCTCATCGACAGCGAGGGCAACACCATCAATTTCAGCGGCAACGGCGCTTCGATGAAGGCAGGACAGCTTGACAGCGCGATTGCAGGCAAAAAGGACGAGTTCTTCAGAAATGTTGTGTCCAACGTCACCGTTCGCGATAACCAGGTTACGGGAACAGCCGGCAAATATCGCTACATAAGCGGCGTTATCCCCGAGGTAACGAGCTGGAGATGGCTTGCGGTATGCGATAACGGCGAGTTCGGCGCAGCGTCTTCACCCATTGTTCCGCTGATTATTTTGGCAGTTGTTGCTGTTGTAATGTGCGCGCTCGGCGTGTTCATCGTAACAAAGTTCGTCGGCAAAATGCACGATATGCTCAAGACGATGGACGGAATTACCCACGAAAACGGCATTTCCTCCACTCGTTTCACGGTCAAGAAAAAGGAAGAGAACAGCGAGCTCGGCGCTATCCAGACGTCGTTCAACGAATTCCTCGACGAGGTTAAAATCAACTCTGACCGTTACCGCACGATTGCAAACCTGTCCGATAATATGCTTTTCGAGTGGGATTTCCACAAGGAGCTTATGTACATCTCGGACAATATGCTTCAGAAGTTCGACCTCAAGCCCGAGGGCGCAACGCTCTCGAACGGACGCTTCCTCGACAGCCTTATGACGCCCGAGGACGCGGATAAATACAAGCGCGATATCAGCGCGATGCTCAAGAGCCAGAAGGGCTACAACACGCAGTATCAGCTCATGTCCAAGAGCGGCACACCGATTTGGGTTTCGTTCCGTGCAAACTGCATAACCGACCGTATCGGCGAACCGCTTCGCGTAATCGGCGTCCTCACGGATATCGATAACGAGAAGAAGGCTGAAATGCAGCTCTCCGAGCGCGCTTCGATTGACTTCCTCTCGCAGCTCTACAACCGCAGCACCTTCATCAGAATGCTCACGCAGGAGCTTGACAGACGCGGCCCGAACAAGGTTGCGACAATGTTCATCGACGTCGATGACTTCAAGTTCATCAACGACCGCTATGGACACAGCTCGGGCGATGAAGCGATTAAGTTTGTTGCGGACAACATTCGCAAGAAGGTTGACGGACGCGGCGGCTTCGCGGGACGTTTCGGCGGCGACGAGTTCGTGCTTTGCTACACAAATCAAGAGGATATCGCAAATCTCGAGCAGATTGCGATGGACATTATCGATGAGCTGTACGTTGGCTTTACGACAGCGGAAGGCACGCTTATCAACGTGAGAGTGTCGATAGGTATTTCCTACTGCCCGCAGCACACCGAGGACGTAAACGAGCTTATTTCCTACTCGGATACGGCGATGTACTTCGTAAAGAAGAACGGCAAGACCAACTATCATATTTATATGCCGGAGGACAGCGAGTCGGGCGAATATATCGACCCCGAGGGATATCAAGCGAATTGACAGAAGTTTGGTGCGGCGCTTGCAACGCTTAAAAGCGGCAAAAAGCGCCGCACGGGTATTTTATAGTTCGGAGGTTTGTTGTTTTGGCGAAAATAATTGCAGTGACAAATCAAAAGGGCGGTGTCGGAAAAACCACAACCTGCGCGGCACTTTGCGGCGGACTGTCGCAAATGGGCTACAAGGTGCTGGCGGTTGACCTTGACCCGCAGGGAAATCTGAGCTTCAGCCTCGGCGTTGAGGTTGAGGACAACTACACGATTTACGATGTGCTTAAGGACAACTGCGACATTGACGAGGCGATAATTCACGGCGAACAGTGCGATGTTGTGCCGTCGAACATTTTGCTGTCGGGCTTGGAGCTTGAGATGACGGGCGTTGGCAGAGAGTACGTTCTCCGCGAGCAGCTCAACTACATAAAGAAGGATTACGACTATATCATTCTGGACACGCCGCCTGCGCTGTCGGTGCTCACGATAAACGCGTACACGGCGTCGGACGAGCTGGTAATCCCGATGTTGTGCGAAATCCTGTCGTTACAGGGCATCGCGCAGCTTAAACAGACAATCTTCGCGGTAAAGCGCTATTATAATAAGTCACTTTGCGTGCGCGGAATTTTGCTGAACAAGTACAACGGCCGCTACACGCTCACAAAAGAGGTCGAGGAGCTTGCGCAGATGATTGCAAAGCAGCTTGAAACCGTGATTTTCAACACGAAAATCAGCGCGTGCGTGTCGATAGCGGAAGCGCCCGCACACGGCGAGAGCATAATCACATACTCGCCGAAATCTAAGGGCGCAAAAGAGTTTTTGGCGTTCATCAACGAGCTGATTGAGCCGCACAAGATGAACAAAAGCAAGAAAACGGTTGAGGAGAAATAAGGGAGCTGAAAAATTTGCCGCAGAAAAAGAGTTCCAACGGTTCAGCCAACCGCGGCGCTGCCGAAATCAAAACAAATCATTCAAGTACCGCCGCCGAAAAATCGGGGGCGGCGGATTTGACGAAAAAAGCAAAACGTTCGGACAATGCGGTGAAGAGCGGGAAAAGTTCCACAAAGGACGCGTCAAAAAGTGCGCAAAAGAGTTCTGCGAAAGGCACGGCGGGTTCAACAAAGGGCACAACAGGTTCAGTGAAATCCACGGCAAAGGTCTCCACGAAAAGTTCACCGAAAGCCGAAAAAGCGAAGCCCGATAAGCCTGCAAAGTCGGCTGATAAGGGGAAATCGTTGAGTAAGCCGATGGCTGCGCTGAAAAAGTCGGGCGCAGCTTCCAAAAAATACCACAAAAAGCCGAGCGATGACAGCGGAATTTCCTGCAAAACACCGCAGGTGATGAAGCTGGTTGCCGAGGACAACGGCTCAAACGCGGTGATTGCGGCGGGCAAAAGCCGAATTCCCGCGCGGCTTAAGGGAAGAGAACCGCTTTCGCGAATGGTTAAACGGGAAATGCACGGCGATATCTACGAGCCGAGCGAGGTTGAGGTCGTGAACCTCACGGAGCTTGCCGTCAAGTACGAAGCGCCGCAGATTTTGGACAGGTTCAACGCGTGTTCGTGTGAAAAATGCGTGGCGGTTTTCTCGGAAATGGTGCTGAAAAAGCTGCCGGCGCGGTTCGCGAGGATAACCAAAACCAAGCTGGGCATTCGTTCAAGAGAGCTGAGCGGCAGGGTTGAACCGGTGCGTGAAATGGTGCAAATCACGATGATTCGCGAGCTTATCAGAAGCAGAAAGCGGATTTTTCACGATGAATAAATTGAGGATAACAGCGCAAAATATTATAGCGTATTGTAAAATTTTGCCTTAATATACAGGGAGTAATACAAATGTCACTTGATATTGGAATAGATTTGGGTACTGCGAATATTATCATCACGATTGCGGGGCGCGGAATTGTGCTGAACGAGCCGTCCGTGGTCGCGTATGACCGCAAGAAAAAGGCGGTTGTGGCAGTCGGCGCAGAGGCGTACAAAATGCTCGGCAGAACGCCGGAGTACATTGTCGCGGTGCGCCCGCTGAAGGACGGCGTGATTTCGGACAACGATATGACGCAGGCGATGATTAAGGAGTTCATCAACATCGTTAACGGCGGTTTTATGGTGAAGCCGCGGGTTGTGCTTTGCGTGCCGAGCTCGGTCACGGACGTTGAGCGCAGAGCAGTTGTCGAGGCGGCGGTGTCGGCAGGTGCGCGAAAGGTGTACCTCATCGAGGAGCCGATTGCGGCGCTTATCGGCGCGGGTGTTGACATTTCAAAGCCGAACGGCACGATGGTTGTGGACATCGGCGGCGGCACATCGGACGTTGCGATTGTTTCGTTCAACGGTATCGTGCAGTCGCGCTCGGTGAAGATGGCGGGAAACAAGTTTGACGCGGCGATAATCCGCTTGATAACGCAGAAATACAAGATTTTAATCGGTGAAAAAACCGCGGAAAAGGCAAAGAAGGAGATTGCGAACGTCTTCAACCCGACGGGCGAGAAGAAGATGACCATTCGCGGCAGACACCTGCTGAAGGGGCTCCCCGAGAGCGTTGAGATATCGGATATTGATATGTATGAGGCTCTGCACGAGAACGCGATGGAGATTGTGGAGCAGGTGAAGCTGACGCTTGAGTCCACGCCGCCGGAGCTTGTTGGCGATATTTTGTCGAGCGGAATTTTGCTGACGGGCGGCGGAGCGCTGCTGGGCGGGCTTCCCGAGCTGATTTCGGAGAACGTCGGGGCGCCGTGTTTTGTTGCCGATAACCCGATTGAGTGCGTGGCGAGGGGCGTTGACCAGTCGTTCAATATGTCGAACAAGCTGCTTGACGGGTTTGAGCAGGTGTCGTTGTACGGGTTTAAGTGACCGTTTTGGAATTTTTCGGGCAATTATTACAGATTGTAAAATTATCGGGCAGTTTCGGCTGTCCGATTTTTGTGTTTTGGGGTGAATTTATTGCAAAGCTGTAACCGAGCACGCGAAGCGAAAAAAGTCTTTTTGGAATTTTTAAAACCTTTTTCTTCAGAAAAAGGTTTTAAACCGCCGGAGGCATCCGCGAGCGAAGCTGCGCTACTCCGCGCGAAGCGCGGAAATACGCGTTAGCAAGCGCAAAGGGCTTGAGGAAAACTTCGTTTTCCTCTTTGCGTTTTTTGCTTACGCAAAAATCCGCTTTATTATGGGGAAACAAGAGTTAAGGGGCTTGGGGGAAAACGAAGTTTTACAAAAACGCGCGATTTCGGCGGCTCGATGCCGCCGAAATCGCCAAGAGCGCGCAGACCGCGAGGTTGTGTTTTGAGGCACAGAGCAAGCTTAAAGGCGGGTGCAGTCACGTCCGTCACTTTTAAAACGGACGTGACTGCACCCGCGCGATTTTTCGGGTTCGATGCCCGAAAAATCGCCCGCACCTTCCACAAAGCAATCCCAATGGTAAAACTCGGCTCAAGAGCGTGTGAAGCCACGCTGAACAACCTTGCCCATTTCTTATTCTAAGGGCGTGGCTTCACACGCGCATTTTCGGCGGCTCGATGCCGCCGAAAATGCCAAGGCTTCGCAGAAGCCCAAAGTTATATTTGCAGAGCTTTTGCCGAAAATACCCGAGAGCGTGGTTTTTCGCTTTGCATATTTGGTTGACAAAAAGTAATGTTAACAAATATTATTACAATATGTAAAATTATCGAACAGTTTTCAACCACCCGAGAAAAATTTTTCCGCCACAAAAATCTTTCAACAGGTTGTCAACAATTCGATAAAAATAGTAATGTGAACAAATTGTTGAAAAATCAAGCAAAATCCCCAAGATATAGTTTTCAACCGTTTCGATAATCAATATATTGTAAAAAATTACAATTTTTTCTGAGTTTTTAGCCAAAGAATTAGCCTGCTTTTGTATAAATTGCACAAAAATATGAACTTAATTTTATTCTGATTTTTTAAGAAAAGTTGCATTTAGGCTCTTGAAATATTTTAAGATTTGTTTTATAATAAGATTGTGGGGAAAAGTGGTGTATAATTTCACTGTTTTGGGGAATATTTCATAACATTACAACAAAAACCACTTAATTCACAAAATGGGGAAAATAAAAAAATCTACGAAAAATCCGTCTGAGGAGGACGGAAAAGGTTTCTTTTCGAGGGGATTGAAGCGGACGGAAAGGGGGGAATAGAAATGTGCGGCGAGTACGAGCATACGGTTGATGCAAAGGGAAGAATGAATTTCCCCGCGAAACTGCGCGAAGAGTTCGGCGAGCATTTCTATATTTCCAAAAGCTTCAATGAAAAGTGCCTTACTGTTTACACGAAGGAAAGCTGGGAGGCGCTCCGTGAGAGCCTCAAAGGTCAGCCTTCCAAAATCGCGCTGCCGATAGAAAGATTTATTTTCGGAAGCGCTTGCGAGGCGGAACCCGACAAGCAGGGCAGAATTGCAATCGCGCCCGCGCTGAGGGCTTACGCAGGGATTACGGCTGAGGTTGTCGTTGTGGGAATGAGCGACCGCGCCGAAATCTGGGACAAGGCTCGCTGGGAAGAGTACAATAACAGCATTTTGCCCGAGGATATCGCGGCAATGGCTCAGGAGCTGAGAATTTGATGGAGTTTTCGCATATTTCCGTGCTGCTCAAGGAAACGGTGGACGGCGCTTTTGGGGAAAAGTCGGGCGTCTACGCGGATTTGACGACAGGCGGCGGCGGTCACTCCTACGAGCTTGCAAAACGGCTCGACAAGGAAAACGGGCGGCTTATCTGCTTCGACCAGGACGAAGAAGCGCTTGAGGCTGCCAAAAAACGGCTTGAAGGGCTTCCCGTAACGTTTGTGCGGGAGAATTTCAGAAATCTTGCGGCGGTTCTGGACAGGCTTGGAATAGACAAGCTTGACGGGATAATCGCGGATTTGGGTGTTTCGTCGCACCAGCTCGACGACGCGGCAAGAGGTTTTTCCTACAAAGCCGACGCGCCCCTTGATATGCGTATGAGCAGCGAGGGACTTTCGGCAAGAGATGTCGTGAACGAGTATGAGCTCGGTGAACTGAAACGAATTTTATACGAGTACGGAGAAGAAAAATTTGCTCCGAAAATCGCGGCGGCGATTGTGTTCGCGCGCGAAAAATCGCCGATTGAAACCACGGGCGAGCTTGCGGAAATTATAAAAAACAGCGTTCCCGCGGCTTATCGAAGGGAGAAAAATCCCTGCCGAAAGAGTTTCCAGGCGATAAGAATTGAGGTTAACGACGAACTTTCTGCGCTCGACGAGGTTCTTTGCGCGGGATTTGAACGGCTGAAAATCGGCGGCAAAATGTCGGTTATCACGTTTCACTCGCTCGAGGACAGGATTGTCAAGGAGCGTTTTCGGGAATTTTGCACGGGCTGTACCTGCCCGCCGGAATTTCCCGTCTGCGTCTGCGGGAAAAAACCGCGCGCGGAACATATCACAAAAAAGCCGATTACGGCAGGGGAAACCGAGCTTGCGCAAAATCCGCGTTCAAGAAGCGCAAAGCTCAGGGTTATAAAGAAAATCGCGGATTAACTCGGGCTGCTTAGATGTTTTCAACAGCGCGGGTAAATAAAATGGACTAAATCGGTTTGGCGGCAACGCTCGGATAATAGATACAGCGCGTTTTGACAACGCAGATGAGTGCTTATCGACAGACTGAAAACGAAGGGGATGGAACCGATGGCTTATACGGAAATACCGATTGACAACACAAACCTAGCTTACGACTTGTCGCGTTTTGACAGGTCGGAGCGTGAACAGCGCGAAAAGGAAGCGCCCAAGAGCAAAATGCACCTTGTTCCCGCGTTTTCCGTATCGAAAAGCGGTTCAAAGCTGAAGGTTGTCGCGGTTTCGCTCTTGTTTTTGGGGGCATTTACCGCAGTCAACTGTTCCAACACCCGCAAGGACGATGCGGCGCGGCTTGTTGAACAGCAGCAGGCTGAGCTTCAAAGCGCGCTTGATGATAACGCGCTCCTCAAAAGCCGCCTTGACAGCAAGGTGAACACGGCGTACATCGAGAAATACGCAGTGGAGAAGTTAGGAATGGTTAAGGTTTCCGCGTCGCAGAAAAAGTACATCAGCGTGAACACGGAAAGCCTTGTTGAAATAGGCAGCGAGGAAAACGGCGGCGTGGTGGATTCCGTCAAGTCGTGGTTTGACGGCTTTGTGGAATACATCGGCTTATAACGGCATAATATAGAGATGAACAAGCTCTTGCCGTTTGTTTCGGGCATTTTTTTACAGCGTGTTATGGGGGCTTGTTGATACTTTCAGCAAGCCCCGTTTTACAGTTTACGGCATTTTATGTTTTACGGCGTTTTATGGAGGAATAACTTTGGCAGGCGAAAAGAAAAAACAAGGCGGTTTTTACAATGTAATGAAGAAGAGCTACCTTTTCTTCAAGAAAAAGGACGATGAAGAGCTTACAAAAAAGCCTGTTTTGGGGTATCGCGGACGGCAGCTTGTGATTTCGCTGATTGTTATCGCGTTTGCGATTTTTGTAGGCTATCACCTCCTCAAATTCACCGTGCTTGACGGCGACAAGTGGCGTATGCTCGCGTACAATCAGCAGACAAGCGAGCTTACGATTATGGCGAACCGCGGCTCGATTTACGACGCGAACGGCACGGTTCTCGCGCAAAGCTCGACGGTGTGGAATGTTGTTATCGCGCCGCAGCCGATTTATATGGCAGAGCAGGAGCGCTCAAAGGCTTATCAGGAGAAGCAGGCGAAGTGGCTTGCCGACGACAGTCCTGATAAAGAGCCGCTCGGCGAGTACAAGCCGCTGAAAAATCTGATTGCGGAGAAGCTCTCGGCGCTGCTTGGCGTAAAGCAGGACGGAATGCTCAAAGCCTGCGAGGATATCGACAATTATTATTACATAGTAAAACGCAAGGTTGACAAGCCCGTTGTGGCGGAAATTCAGCAGTTTATGCTGGACAACGACATTCCGTCAAACTGCATCGAGCTTGAACAGGCAAGCAAGCGCTATTACCCGAACGGTTCGCTCGCCGCGAACGTAATCGGCTTCACGAACTTTGACGGAAACGGCGTTTACGGGCTTGAGGCGTACTATGACGAATACCTCAAGGGCACGGACGGCAAGGCTTTTTACACGACAGACGGTCGGGGACAGGGCGTTCAGTACGCGAACGACAGCTATTTCTCGGCGGTTGACGGATACAGCCTTGTGCTGACGATTGACGAGGTTATGCAGCACTATCTCGAGAAAAATCTCGAAGCGTGCGTTTCGCAGCACTCGGTTGTCAACCGCGCGTGCGGAATTATTATGAACTGCAAAACGGGCGGAATTGTCGCTATGGCAACCTCTCCGTCCTACGATTTGAACAACCCTTCCGAGCTCACAAGCGTTTATGACTTGCAAAAGCTTGCGGAAGCAAAGGAAAAAGGCGCTTCCGAGGAGGAACTTGACGCGCTCGAGGCAACTCTCCGCGAGGGACAATGGAAAAACAAAGCGGTAACCGAGCTTTATTATCCCGGTTCCGTTTTCAAGTCGGTAACCTGCGCTGCGGGGCTTGATACCGAGGCGATTAGTATGGACTCGGAGTTTTCCTGCTACGGCTCGATGAACGTGGCGGGAACGGACATCGCCTGCTGGTACTGGTACGGCGGCGGTCACGGTGAGCTCACGCTTCAGCAGGCGCTCACAAAGTCCTGCAACCCGAGCTTTATGCAGATAGGTGCGGCGCTCGGCGCGGACAATTTCAGCAACTATTTCGAGAGCTTCGGTTTCACCGAGCAGACGGGAATCGACCTGCCCGGCGAGGCGCTCTCACTTTACGTTCCGCGGTCGAGAATGGGTCCCGTTGAACTCGCGACATCGGCTTTCGGTCAGACAAACAAAATCACGCCTATTCAGATGGCAACGGCTTACTGCGCGCTGGTAAACGGCGGTTATCTGGTAACTCCGCACGTTGTCGATAAGATTATCGACAGCAACGGAAATGTTGTGGAAACGAAGGAAACCGAGATTAAACGACAGGTTATCTCGAAGGAAACGTCCGACCAAATGCGGCAGCTTCTTGAAACGGTTGTCGCGGACAACGGCGGCACAAACGCGTATATTCAGGGCTATCGCATCGGCGGAAAGTCGGGAACGGCGGAGAAAATCGACGAGTACAACCAGCAAAAGCTCACCGACCCGAACGCGAAAATGACGTATATCTCTACGTTTGCGGCGTGCGTGCCGATGGACGACCCGCAGATTGTGATGCTGGTAATGGTTGACACGCCGACAGGTCCCGAGTATTACGGCTCGGCGGTTGCGGCGCCTATTGTTTCGCTTGTGTTCAGCGAGGGCTTGGAGCACCTCGGAATTTACCCGACCTACACTGCCGAGGAGCAGGCGAAGATGGACAGCACCGTGCCTTATGTAATGGGCTATCTCTCGATGAAGGCAGAGGCGCTTATCAAGTCGGCGAACTTCAACGTTAAGATTGTCGGCGACGACACGGGAGAAGCGGTTGTAACGCAGCAGGTGCCTTATTCGGGAATCAGCATTCCGAAAGGCTCGACGATTATTTTGTACTTCAACGACATCGACCCCGAGTACGGAACGGTTCCGAATGTAATCGGAATGAGCGTTGACAAGGCGAACGAAACGCTCACCAACGCGGGCTTCAACATCAAAATTTCGGGTGGCGCGGCGAACAATGCCGACGCAAAGGCAACGCAGCAGAGCTTCGGCGAGGGCGCGTATCTGGCGAAGGGAAGCGTGATTGAGGTCACGTTCAGCGTAAGCATTCCGGACGGATAACGCGCGATTTCAAAGTCATCGGAAAGCGTTGACAAGGCGAACGAAACGCTGACGAACGCGGGCTTCAACATCAAAATTTCGGGCGGCGCGGCAGCGTGAGCATTCAAAAAAACGGGAGAAACTATGGATTTAGGCGAGCTTTTTTCGGGAATTGCGGAGATACCTGCGGAGTATCGCGCGCGGGCGGTTTCGGGCGTGACGTCGGACAGCCGCGAGGTGCGGGAGAACTTTGTTTTCGTGTGCATCAAGGGCGGTTCGTTTGACGGACACTCGGCGGCGGGAGCGGCTCTGCAAAAGGGCGCAGCGGCTGTGGTTACGGAGAATTTTCTCGGGCTTGAAGGTGAAATTAACGTTCATAACACGCGCGAGATTTACCCCGAGCTGCTTGCGAAATTTTTCGGAAATCCCGAGAAAAAGCTGAAAATCTGCGCGGTAACCGGCACGAACGGCAAAACCACAACGGTCGGCATCTGCGCGGGAATTACACGCGCGCTCGGTCACAAAACCGGCACAATCGGCACGCTCGGAGTTGACGCGGGGAACGGGCTTGTGTATTCGCACGATGGTCCGCCGACCGTGCCCGAGCCGAAAAAGCTCGCGGAGATTTTCGCCGAAATGGTGAAAAACGGCGTGGAGTATTGCTTTGTGGAGGCTTCGAGCCAAGCGCTTGCGCAGCACCGTTTCCCGAGAAATTGCTTCAAGGCGGGCGCTTTCACCAACCTTACCCGCGACCACCTCGACTATCACGGCACGATGGAAAACTATTTCGCGGCGAAGCGAATGTTGTTCGATAATTGCGAAACGGCGGTTGTGAACACGAGCGACGAGTACGGCAAGCAAATCACGGAGTATTGCCGCGAAAAAAATATACCGCTGAAAACCGTTTCGGCGGCGGGAAAAGCCGATTATTATGCGGAATTTGTGCGGTGCTTTCCCGACAAAAGCGAGTTTATCCTCACCGATGAACGGCGCGAAAAAAGCTATCCCGCGCGGTTTTCGCTGACGGGTGAATACAACGTGCTGAACGCGCTTCTTGCGGCGGTTTTATGCGAAACGCTGGGCTTTTCGCTCGGTGAAATTGTCGAGGCGCTGGGCAAAATCAGCGGTGTTTCGGGACGGCTGGAAACGCTGTACTCGGGCGATTTCACGGTAATCCGTGATTACGCGCACACCGAGGACGGTCTTTTGAAGCTGCTGGGCACGCTGAAGCCGCTGACGAAAAACCGGCTGATTTGCGTGTTCGGAGCGGCGGGTGAGCGTGACGCGGGAAAGCGCCCCGATATGGGGAGAGCGGCGGCGAAGTTCGCGGATTATCTGATTGTGACGACGGACAGCCCGCGCCACGAAAACCCGCAGGACACGATTGACGGGGTTGTGCGCGGGATACCGCAAGGCAAGCTCTTTGAGGAGTTCATCGACCGCCAAAAAGCGGTTCTGAGAGCACTTGAAATTGCCGAAAACGGCGACGTTGTGGCGCTCTGCGGCAAGGGTCACGAGGACTATCAGGCAATCGGCGACGAGTATTTCCACTTTGACGAGAAGGAAATTGTCGAAGAATATTTCGCGGGCAAGTGACGTTGATAAACTCGATTTGAGCAGCGCGCGAACCCGCACGGAGAGCCGGTTTGGAGCGTATAACTTTGATGGAAAATCGAAGATTATTTTAAGGATAAGAAGTGATTTTATGTTTACAACCGAAGAAATCGCAAAAGTGACGGGCGGACGGCTCGAGGGCGGGAACTGCGAGGTAACAAGCGTTTCCACGGACACGCGTTCAATCGGTCAGGGCGCGCTTTTTATTGCGGTAAAGGGCGAGAGCTTTGACGGAAACGATTTTCTCGAAAAGGCGTTCCAAAACGGCGCGGCGGCGGTTATGACCGAGCGCGATAGCCTTGATTTCACGGCGGAAAATCCCGTGATTTTTGTCAAGGACACGCGCGCTGCGCAGCTTGCTCTGGCGCGTTATTACCGCGATAAATTTGACTTGAAATTGTGCGGAGTGACCGGCTCGGTCGGCAAAACCTCGACGAAAGATATGATTTTCGCGGTGCTGTCGGCGCGGTTTAACACGCTGAAAACCGAGGGTAATTTCAACAACGACATCGGTCTGCCGCGCACGCTTTTCGGCTTGAACAGCAGCTTTGAGGCGGCAGTTATCGAGATGGGAATGAGCGATTTGGGCGAAATCAGCGCGCTGTCGAAAGCCGCGCACCCGAATGCCGCGGTTATCACAAACATCGGTTTCTGCCACATCGAAAATCTGAAAACGCAGGAAAATATACTGAAAGCGAAGCTCGAAATTCTCGACGGAGCGGACGAAAATGCACCGCTTATTCTTTGCGGCGAGGACGAGCTTTTGAACACGGTGAAGCTTGACAGGAAGCTAATCCGCTACGGTTTCGGCGAGAAAAACGACGTTTATGCAAGCGATGTTTCTTCAACGGAAAACGGTGAGAAATTCACCCTGCATTACGGCGGGAAAGCGTATTCGGCACAGGTTCCCGTTGTCGGTGAACACCACATTCTGAACGCTCTCGCGGCGTTTTGCGTGGGAATTGAATTCGGGCTTTCACCCGAAGAAATCGTGCCCGCGTTTATGAATTACAGCGCCTCGGGAATGCGGCAGAAAATCGAGCAGCGCGGCGATGTGACGGTAATTCTCGACTGCTACAACGCTTCGCCGACGTCGATGGAAAGCTCGCTCGGGGTTCTCGGGCGAATGAACGGGCGGAAAATCGCGGTGCTCGGGGATATGCTTGAGCTTGGCGCGATGTCAAAGCAGCTCCACGCGGGGATTGCGGAGTTTGTCGAGAAAAACGCGGATTTGTGCTTCTTGTACGGCACGGAGATGAAAGCGCTGCGCGACGAGCTTTTCAAGCGGGAATTTCCCGTGTTCCACAGCGAAAATAAAAGCGAGCTTACGGGGCTGCTTTTGCAGAATTTAAAGAGCGGCGACGCGGTTTTGTTTAAAGGCAGCCGCGGAATGAAGATGGAAGAAATCGCGGAGAAGGTTGGTAAAAGATGATTTTAACGAGTTCAATAGCGGCAGCTGCGGCGTTTCTGATAACGTGGCTTGTGGGGATTTTTCTGATACCGCTGCTACACAAGCTGAAATACGGACAGACAATCCTCGACATCGGACCGAAGTGGCACAAAGCGAAAAAAGAGGGTACGCCGACAATGGGCGGAATTTCGTTTATTTTCGCGGTGAGCGTGTGCTTTGCGGTGGGAATGATAGTTTTCGCGTTCACCGGCGCGGACTTCACGGGTGCGGGAAAACGCGAGCTTGTGGTGTCGGTTTCGGGCATGATAATGGCGGTTTTGTTCGGATTTGTGGGCTTTCTCGATGACTTCATCAAGGTTCGCAAAAAGCGCAACGAGGGCTTAACGCCGATGCAGAAAATCATCTTGCAGGTGCTGATAATCGCGGCGTATTTCACGACGATTTACATCAGCGGCTTTGCAAGCACGGTGATTTCGTTCCCGGGCGGCGCGCAGTGGGAAATGGGACTTTTCTATTACCCTGTGATGGGACTGGGAATTTTGTACATCGTAAACGCGGTGAACCTCACGGACGGAATTGACGGGCTTTGCTCATCGGTGACGGTGATTTACGCGGCAGCGTTTGCGGTGATTTCGGGGATACTCGGAATGTTCGGCGAAACGCTGATTGCCTTCTGCACAGCGGGCGCACTGTTGGGATTTCTTATGTGGAATTTCCCGCCCGCGAAGGTGTTTATGGGCGACACCGGCTCGATGTTCCTGGGAGGAATAGTCTGCGCTCTGGGAGTTGGGTGCAAGACGGAGTTTCTGATGGTTATCGCGGGAATTGTGTATATTCTGGAAGCGCTCTCGGTGCTGATTCAGACGACCGTGTTCAAGATAACGAAGAAAATTCACCACACCAAAGAGGGCAAGCGTCTGTTCAAGATGACGCCCATTCACCATCATTTTGAGATGAGCGGCTGGAGCGAGATGAAGATTGACGCGGTGTTCTCGTTCACGGCGCTGCTTTTCGGAGCTTTGGCGGTAGTTTTTGCAATGATGATGTAGTACGCGAAAAGAGGTAAGTATGGGGCAGCAAATCAGACCAAATTCCGTGGCAAGACAGGTAAGCGCCGGACAAAGCGCTGCCAAAAAGCCGCCCGTAAAGCAAACAAAGCCTGCCGAAGCCGCGAAAAAGCTCACGGGAAAGCAGGTTAAAAAGAAGAACGATGACCCGAACAAAATCCGCTTTTTCAGCTTTCACGGACGAGTGGATATGCCGATGACGGTTATTATTTTCGTGCTGTTGGTGTTCGGGATAACGATGATGTTTTCTGCGGGACATGCGCAGTCGTGGCTTGACAACGAGGGCGACAGCTACGCTTACACGGTGAAGCAGATAATCGCCGCCGGCATCGGTCTTGCGGGAATGTTTGTGTTGTGCTTTATGGATTACCGCGTGCTGCGGCGGGAATTTTCGGCATTCGGCGGGAAAATCCACTTCACGCTCGCGCACATAATCCTCGGCATCACGATGTTCATAAACTTTCTCTGCCTGCCGTTCGGAGTGGCGGCGGAGGGCGACCAGAAACGCTGGTTGAAGGTGCCGGTGTTTGGTACATTCCAGCCGTCGGACTTTCTGAAGGTCGGGCTGATAATCTTTATGGCTTACTATATCCACAAAAATTTCGACAAAATCCGCAGTTTTTGGGTTGGAATAGTGAAGCCGGGAATGTTGTTTTTGGCGGTTGTTTTCATAATGATTGTCATTCAGTCGCACATGTCGGGACTGCTGATTATGACGGCGGTTTGCGCGGTTATGCTGTTTGTCGGCGGGATAAATATGAAGCCCGTCATACCGGTTGCGATAGCGCTTGTGGTTATCGTCATCATCGGCGTATCGCTGTCGGGATTTGACTATTTCGGTGACCGCGTTAAGTTTATGGACCCGCTCTCCGACCCCGGCGACCGCTCTTATCAGAACTACCAGTCGGCTCTGGCAATCGGTTCGGGAGGAATTTGGGGCAAGGGCTTCGGCAACTCCACGCAAAAATATTTCTACCTGCCTTTCGCGCAGAACGACTTCGTTTACGCAGTTTTGTGCGAGGAATTCGGGCTTGTGGGCGGCGCTGTGGTAATCCTACTTTTCGTGATTTTTGTAATGCGCGGCTTTACGATTGCTTCTCACGCTGAGGACCGCTTCGGCTGCCTTATGGCAACGGGGATTACGTTCCACATCGGACTGCAAGCGCTGCTGAACATCGGCGTAAACCTATGCTGCGTGCCGAATACGGGAATTTCGATGCCGTTTTTCAGCTACGGCGGCACGGCGCTGATGATACAGCTGTGGGAAATGGGGCTGCTGCTCGCGGTAAGCAAGCGCGCGAAGCTGAATTAGCGGCATTACATATCGCGTACCGAGCGGATTTGCGGGAACGCAGAAACTGCGCCGATGAAAAGGTGACAGCTCATTTTGGGCAACATTGGAGAAGCGTTGCGAAGCACGCAAATTCTCGCGAACTCGACTTTTGAGCACCGCAAACCTGCTCACCGAGCGGATTTCGGGGAACGTTGAAACTTCGCCGATGAAAAGGCGATATCTCGTTTTTGCAATGCCGGAGAAGCGTTGTATAAAGCGCGCAAATTCCCGCGAACTCGTTTGTCAAGCACTGCGAACCCGCTCCTCAAGCGGATTTCGAGGAATGCAGAAACTGCGCTGAAGAATAGGTGATATCTCGTTTTTGGCAACGTTGGAAAATCGTTGAAAAGCAGTTGCGGGTGGATTTCGGGTAATATTGGAGAAGAGTTGCAAAACGCGCAAATTCCCGCGAACAAGGTCCTCGAGCAACGCGAACCCGCTCACCGAGCGGATTTGCGGGTTGAGAGAAACAAAATTTAGCAAAGACCACAAGGTTGAAAATAAACAAAAAAAGGTGATAACATGAGAGTACTTTTTGCTGCGGGTGGAACGGCGGGGCACATAAACCCCGCGCTTGCGATTGCGGATAAGCTTACGGCGACATTTCCCGAAACGCAGGTGCTGTTTGTCGGCAAGCCCGACGGTATGGAGAAAAAGCTCGTGGGAAAAGCGGGCTATGATTTTGTCGGGGTGGATATGTACGGCTTTGAGCGCGGTTTTTCGCCGAAAAGTCTGGTGCACAACGTAAAGGCGGCGTATTGCTATTTCATCTCGGCAAAGCGCTCTGTAAAGCGGATTATCAAGGAGTACAAGCCAGATTTGGCGATAGGAACGGGCGGTTACGTCACGGCAACCGTGCTGTCGCAGGCGAGCGCGATGAAAATTCAGACGATAACGCACGAGAGCAACTCTTATCCCGGAATGGCGACAAAAATGCTGTCAACGCGCGCGGACAAGGTTCTCCTGGCAACCGAGGACGCGAAAAAGCACCTGAAGGACGCGTCGCGGTGCATTGTGACGGGAAACCCGCTGCGCACTAACATACCGATTGAGGAGCGCTCGGCTGCGAAAAAGCGGCTGGGTTTGTCGGACGATTTCACGGTTTTGTCGTTCGGTGGAAGCCTTGGCGCAAACCGCATAACAAACGCTGTCGCGGAGCTTATCGCGTGGGAAAACAAGACCGGCAAAATCAACCACATTCACTCCTACGGCAGCAAAAACAAGGAGATTTTCACCGAGGCACTTGACAAAAACGGCGTTGTGAAGGACGAGAAGCGGCACATTTTCCGCGATTACATTGACAATATGTACACTTGTATGAGCGCGGCGGATTTGATAATATCGCGAGCGGGAGCGATGACGATAACGGAGCTTACGGAAATCGGCAGAGCTTCGATACTTGTGCCGTACCCTGCGGCTGCGGAAAATCACCAGTTCTACAACGCGAAAACGCTTGCCGACAAGAACGCGGCGATAATTATCGAGGACGCGGAGTTGACGGGCGAGAGCCTGATAAAGGTGGTCGAGGAGCTTTACGGCGACCGCGCGCGGCTGCTTGAAATGGAGCAAAACGCGCACAATCAGAGAAAGTCAGACGCGGCGGACAGGATAATCGGCGAGATTATCGATTTGGTCGGCGAGGAGAAGCTGCTGAAATAGTTTCTCGGTCGACCTAGGCTGTTCCCGACAACCCACGCGGTTTTTCGAGAACCAAAGGGTGTTTTTTCGTTAAACTTTGGCGTGTCAATCAACCAAATTTGCGTGTTTTTTGGCAACTTGGAGTGTTCTCACCAACCAAATTCGCGCGAAAACTTGGCAGTATGGCGCGGAATTATCGCTAAACATCGGCGTTCACCGCAATCCAAAACCGCGAGTTTTTCGGACAACTTTTCGAGGCTTCTCGGCAGCTCAGTGCGCATTAACCGCTGCAAAACAAGTCCAGCAGCTAACCACAAGTGAGCATTTCACGAAAACGGCGTGTTCTCGACAAACGCAAAGCGTAGTTTTCGCTGAACGTTGGTATTCTTCGCTAATCAAATCCGCGAGTTTTTCGGACAAGTTAGCGCGAAATTTCGCTAAACGTTAGCGTTAACCGCAGTCCAAAATCCGCGAGTTTTTCGGACAAGTTGGCGCGGAATTTTCGTTCAACCCCGGCTGTTCCCGACAACCCACGCGTTTTTACGCGAACCAAAAGTGCGTTTTTTCGTTAAACGTTGGCGTGTCAACTAACCAAATTTGCGAGATTTCGTGCAGCTTCGCGTGTTCTCATCAACCAAATCCGCGAGTTTTTCGCAAACGTTCCCGTTCCCAGCAAACAAAAATCTAGTTTCACCAATGTTAAAGTTGGCTGAAAGAACCGTAACCCCGATTTACAGGCGGTCAAAATCCGCGCGAAATATTTTCACCTAATTCAGCGATTGAACATATATTGCTGTATGCGAACGCTGAAAGGGTGATTTTATGGACAATCGGCAAAGGCTGATAATAAACGGCGGGAAAAGGCTTGAGGGTGAACTGCGGGTACAGGGCGCGAAGAACAGCGCGCTTCCGCTTTTGTCGGCGGCGGTTCTGGCGCACGGCGAGAGCGTGTTCCACAATTGCCCGCAGCTGTCGGACGCAGACGCTGCGTGCCGAATTCTGACAAAGCTCGGGTGCAAATGCCAGAGAACCGCGGACACGGTTATCGTTGACGCGACAAATGTTGTGGGATACGAAATTCCCGACAATCTGATGCGGGAAATGCGCGGGAGTATAGTTTTTCTCGGTTCAATTCTCGGGAGAACGGGGCGGTGTCGGCTGACGTTTCCGGGCGGGTGCGAGCTGGGTGCAAGGCCGATTGATTTGCACCTGTCGGCGCTGCGGCAAATGGGCGCGGAGATTACCGAGGAGCACGGTTATCTTGACTGCAAAGCGCCGTCGGGACTGCGCGGGGCGAAGATAACGCTCTCGTTCCCGTCGGTCGGGGCAACCGAAAACATTCTGCTTGCGGCAGCGACGGCGAAGGGTTACACCGAGATACACAACGCCGCGCGAGAACCCGAAATCATTGACCTTGCGGACTGTTTGAACAAATTCGGCGCAAAAATCCGCGGCGCAGGAGAAAGCGTGATAGAGGCAGAGGGCGTGGAGCGGCTGTCGGCGGCTGAGCACACGGTTATACCCGACAGAATTGTCGCGGGAACGTATCTTTGCGCGGCAGCGATAACGCGCGGCGAGATTATTCTGACGAACTGCGCGCCGCAGCACATGAACGGCTTCACTCCGGTACTTGAAGCGATGGGCGCGAGCATTTACAGCTACGGCGGCGGGAAAATGTACCTGAACTGCAAAAAGCGGATTCAAGCGCCGCCGACGATAAGGACGATGCCGTACCCGGGTTTTCCGACGGACATTCAGGCGCCGTTCACCGCGCTCTGTTCGACAGCGGAGGGAACTTCGGTGTTCGTGGAAACGATATTCGAGAACCGTTTCCGGCACATCTCGGAGCTGGTGCGGCTGGGCGCATCGATAAAGGTTGAGGGCAGAGTTTGCGTGGTCGAGGGCGTGAAAACGCTTTCGGGCGCGAAGCTGAGAGCGGCTGAGCTGCGCGGCGGCGCGGCGCTTGTTATTGCGGCGCTGGCAGCCGAGGGCACAAGCGAAATTTCGGGCGTGAGCTACATCGAGCGCGGCTACGAGAGCATAGAAACAGCGCTGCGGTCGGTTGGCGCGGATATAAAAAAGGTGTAGCAAACCTCACTGCAAAGCGGTTTCGCGCAACTCTTTCGCGTGGCAACTAGCCGACCGTTGGCGAGTTGCAACATTGGAAAAAGCCAACAAACAGCACTGCAAAGCGATTTTTGCAACAATCACGCTGAGCAACTAGCGGAGCGTTGTCGCGTTTCAACGTTGGAAAAAGCCAATAAACCGCGCTGCAAAGCGGTTTTGCGCAACAATCACGCATGGCAACTAGCGGAGCATTGTCGCGTTGCAACGTTGGAAAATCCAATAAACCGCATTGCAAAGTGTTTCCATGCTTACAAAACAATAAATTTTGAGGAAGTGAAAAGATGATAGGAAAGAAAAAATCGGCGCAAAAACCGAGCGCTGCCAAAAGTCAAAATAGCGCCGAGATTTCTCGGAAAAGCGCTCCGCAAAGCTGTTCGAGGAGCATTGAAAAGGGAGCCGCTTCCTCGAGTTCATCGAAAAAAACGCCTGTCAAAAGTGCGCAAAATCCTCAAAATTTGAGCAAAAATTCAAACAATCGTGTCTCGCAAAATCGTGCAAATCCCGCGCCAAATCGCGATACCCGCGGCACGTCAAAACCCGCGCAAAGCGGCTTGGCGAACGGGAAGAGCTTACTTGGGAAGAAATCAAAAAAGGCGAAAAAATCCGCGAAAGCTTCGGTGAACGGGCAGAATGCCGCGCGCGTTTCCCCGAACAGAACTGCGAACGCGAGCAATCGTCCTGCAGCGCAGCCTCCGAAAAGTCCCGCAAAGCCCGTGAACGAGCAGGCGCGCAAGGCTGCCGACAGGGCTGCGCTTGCGAAAACGCGCGCCGATGTTCCCGAAAAAAAGCGTCCCTATCGCGGCGGAAATTACACGCTGTACTTCATTTTGGCGGCGATTGTGGTCGGCATTGTGATGGCGATTTTGTCGAACACCGTGCTGTTCAAGTGCGGCTCAATCGAGGTCACCGGCACAACCCGCTACACCGCCGAGGAAATTATCGCAAGCACAGGCATCAAAACCGGCGAAAACCTTCTGCATATTGACACGAAAAAGGCTGAGGAAAGCGTGATGAGCGCGTTTGCTTTTGTGGATAAGGTCAGCGTAAAAAAGAACTTCCCGACTAAAATTGTCGTTGAGATAACCGAGGCGCAAAACTGGTTCGCGCTCAATCAGAGCGGCAAAACCGTAGTGATTTCGCGCGGCGGAAGGGTGCTGGGGGCAATTCACGCAGACGGACTGGTTGTTGTCAAGGGATTTGAGGCGGAGAGCCTTGACACGGGCAGTCAGCTCAGCTCAACGGTTGACGCGAAAAACAAGATTATAATGGAGATTTTTGAAACTGCGGAGAAGGTTGGTTTGGCGAACGTCACCGAAATCGACCTCACCGACAGATTTTCCATCAAAATCACCGTTGACGACAGAATTGTCCTCAACCTCGGCTCGTCCGTTCAGCTTGAAAGCAAGCTGCGCGTTGGACAAGCGCTCATCGAGAAGGAAATCTCCGAGGACGAGCGCGTGTCGGTGCTGCTGACAAATCCGGAGAAGGTTGCGGTTGAGAGCCTCTCGCACGGTCAAAAGCCGGTTCAGTCGTCAGCCGAGAAGCCTGTTCAATCGGAAACCTCCGATAACGAGCAAAATTCTTCCGATGAATCGTCGGCAGATTCTTCCGCTGAACAACCCTCGGCGGGCGAATGACGGTGAACGAAAGCGCTCCCGAAAACGCGCGAAATTATCCCGCTGAACAGCCCGTTTTGCGGTTTTCGACAACATAATAAAAAAATTTAAAAAAAAGGTTGCATTTTCGTTTTAAATGTGTTATAATGAATAGTAGTGCTTTAACATAATTTTTACAACATGTTGTCCGAAAACGGTTTGCTTTGGCAATATTTTGATTTTACGTTTTACGGATATTGTTTAAATGCGTCCTCGGACGCGGTCATATAAAATTCGGGGAGGAAAAAATGCTATGAGTTTTGCATTGGATAGTTTTGATGATGGATTTGAAGTGAACGATGATTTCAAATATTCGACGAAAATTATGGTTTTCGGCGTTGGCGGAGGCGGCGGAAACGCGGTTTCTCATATGGTAAACTCGGGCGTATGCGATGTTGAGTATGTTGTCGCAAACACGGACGTTGCCGCTCTGCGCAGCAAGGACGGAAGCCAGATGAAGCGTATTCAGATTGGCAGAAAAACAACCCGCGGTCAAGGCGCAGGAAACGACCCCGCAAGAGGTCAGCAGTCCGCTGAGGAAAACCGCGAGGATATCGCGCAGGTGCTCGACGGCGTTTCTATGCTGTTTATTGCGGCAGGTATGGGCGGCGGCACGGGTACGGGCGCGGCTCCCGTTGTATCCGCGATTGCCAAGGAAAAGGGTATCCTTACCGTCGGCGTTGTCACCAAGCCTTTCGATTGGGAGGGCGCTCAGAAGATGCAGCAGGCTGTCAAGGGCATTTCCGAGATGAAGCAGAACGTGGACGCGCTCATCATTATCCCGAACGACAGAGTCAGAATGCTCAAGGGCAGCAATATCACCATCAAAAACGCGTTTGAGAAGGTTGATGAAATCCTTTGCAAGGCGGTTACAGGAATTATCACTCTGCTTCACGGCAGCGGTTACATAAACGTTGACTTCGCGGATATCTGCATGGCTCTGCGCGACAGCGGCATCGCTCACATGGCTATCGGCTCGGGCAAGGGCGACAACAAGTTTGACGAAGCCCTTGATGAAATCTTCAACAGCCCGCTCCTCGAAACGTCGATTACGGGTGCGAGAAGAGGCTTGCTGAACATCAGAGTTCCCGCGTCGGATTCTGTTGGACTTGAAGAGTTTGACAGCCTTACTAAGAAGATTGCGGAGAAATTCAATCCCGACGCAAGATACAAGTGCGGCGTTGAGTTTGACGACAGCCTTGCCGAGGACGAGATTTCGATTATTGCAGTTGCTACGGATTTCGTTGAGGAGCCTGTTAAACAGCCCGCTCAGCAGCCGAAAAAGGCAGCTCAAACAGCGCAGACAGCTGAACCGAGCGCTCCCGAAGCAGCCGAGAACACGGTTCCCGAGGCGCAAAAGAACACCGCTCCGATGGGAAATTCCGGCGGTTTCGGTTACAGCGAGTCGCAGGATATCGAGCTGCTTATGAGAAAGTTCCAGAACAAGGACAACTGATTTCACTAAATCCGAGTCGGAAGGCTCGGATTTTTTGTGCAATTTTTTTGAACGGTCGGGTTTTCGGGTAAGCGTGTTTTGCGAAAAGACCGCGCTTTGCGTTAATGTTTGGCTGTCTATTGCGAACAGTTTCGGGGTTTCTGCGAAACCTTTGCATTTTCGTCGGCATCGAACCGACGAAAATGCGGTTTTTTGAGAAACTTTGTTTCTCAAAAAACCATTGCGCCCGATTTTCCCTCGAATATTGCTTTGCGGTATGCGCGCTCCGGTCGATTTCGTCGGCATTGAACCGCCGAAATCGAGCGTTTTTTATGAACTTCGTTCCTAAAAACGCGTTGAAAGAAAACTGTTTACAAGAACTCCCACAATCCTTTTGAAAAAGTCTTGACCGAAAACTTTTCGCTTAGCGGTGCTTGGGAACGGTTCGGCAATTTTTTCAGCGCTTGGTTGTTCTCTGCAAAAATTACCACGGACAAAACAAATTTGCAAAAAGCCCTTGCATTTTTCATCGTTTTGTTATACAATATTATGGGAACTTCTAAAAACCTCCTTCGCGGCAGCTTTTCTATGACTTGTATCATCTGCTGCGTTGTCAAACCTTGAAATACATACAGTATTCCTACGGTTTGACGCCTTGCATCTGATACAAGTCATTGACGAAAATCTGCTCGCGTCCCGGTTTTTAGAGAACCCCTTATATAGTATTATGCTCAAAATTATTTTCATCAAACGAGGTTAAAATATGGACAAACTCACGGCATTTTTCAAAAACGTGTGGTTCAGACGCGCTGTTGCGGCGCTCACCTGGGGTTACACGGCGTTTCTTATATGGGTTGCGTGGCTCTGCTTCGGATATCACTTTGAGCTTGAAAACCCCACACCGCTCTTCGTTCTCTACCTTTTCATCAACATTGTGGCATTCGGTCTGCTTATCTTCACGCGAAAACAGGTTATCACGCAGGTCAACGCCTACGTCTTGCCGATTGTCGCGTTTTTGATACTGATTTTCGGCTTCGGGAAGTGGTACATCACGACGCCGCCGCTGGTTGTGGTTATCGCGTTTTTCTTCATCAACAGGTCAAATGAAACGCTTAAAACGGTGCTTGGAACAATGTACCTGCTGATGTACGTTATCGGAACAGTCGGCTTCATCGCGATGCGTATGTTTATGGGCAACATCACCTTCACGCTCGATGAAAACGGAAGCCCTTCCATAAGCGAGCTTGACCTCAGCCTACGCGACCCCGATTACGAGAAAATTTCGGAGTCGGGCGATTACCGCGTGGTGCGCTATATCTCGAAAACGGGCGACCGCGAGATGGTGTCCTATTACGTTGAGGACGCGCGCGAGGACGTGAAGATACCGATGGGAATTTGCAAGAAGGTTGCGGGCTGCCGTCACCTCCACACCGCCGTTTACGCGGGCGCTTCGAGCGACCATATTCGTTGGGCAACGCAAAAGGTTGACGGGAAAACGGTTGACGTGCTTTATGTTGAGGGAATTCTGCGTGAAAATCCCTATCTTATCAAGAAAATCGAAAGCGACAGCTCGGACAGCTCAAGTTCATCGGTTAAATCAAGTTCAACTTCATCAAGCAACGACAGCGAGAGCGATGAAAGCAGCGCAGTTTCCGAACGAAGCTGATGACGGAAACAAAGCAAGGGGAGGATTGTAATGGAAGATACGTTAAAGCTTGTAGGACGCACCTCCAACGAGATTTTTCTGCTGCGCTATCCGTCGTCCGTGCTGGATTTCTGCGGGTTTGATTTGTCATATTTTGCCAAAAGCGCGATTGACGCGTGCAGCGAGGCGCAGAAAACCGGCAAAATCAACCCCGATGTTTTCGCGCAGCTGCGCCGTGATATACAGAACGCGCATTGCTATATCGAGCACAACATTCGGACAACCTACGAAAAGGTTGCGATAGACTGCTGGATTGATTACCTCTGCCGCCGCGACAACATCGGCACGGGAACCCTCTGGAACCGCTATATAAGCTGCCGCACGCCGTTTGACAAGATGGTTTTCTCGCGGCTTTGCGAGTTTAGGTACAACCGCGCGATAAACGAGTGGCTGAACATCGTGCGCGTGCAGGACTACGCCAAGAGCAAGATTGACTTCGTGTTCACCAAGGACGTCAAAAACGCCAAGGAAGCCGCCTCGCGCAGAAATTACTTTGATTTGATGTTCAGCGTGACCGCGCAGGAAATGGGCTGCAGGCTTGAGGATTTGGGTGAAATCAAGGTATTCTCGGTCGGGAGAACGCCGAGTTCGCCGTTTATGTTCTCGGCGATTTCCAAGGATATCGTGCGGCACGTTCTCGCGGATTTCGACTACTCGGACGATTACTCGGACATCGGCGATTATCGCGAGATTTCTGATCAAATCGCGATGGACGCGTTTGCGAAGATGAAAGCGGGGCTGCCCGCGGAGCTTTCGAGCTACAACATCGTCCGCGGTAAGATGGAAAATTACACCGAGAAAATCTATATGCCGTGCAGCTTGAAAGCTGTCGTTGACCTGGAGATTGACGCGATAATCGAGAGCGGCGGGATTTTGTGCCCGTGCAAACGCTGCGGGCGGCTGTACCTCAGAAACGCGGATTATAACGAGGATTACTGCCGAACCTATCTCACAAACGGCAAAACCTGCCTTGAAATCTACCGCGAGGAACACCCCGTTCAGCGCATAACACCAACGCTTGAGGAGAAGTGCAGGGCGGTAACCGATGAGATTTACTCGCGCGTTGGCAAAACGATGAGCACGAAGGAGTACGAAAACTGGTACACCTATATGAGCGCGATGAAAGGGAAAGTGGACACGGGCGAGATTTCCCCCGAGGAGCTGAACTCGTTCCTGGATTACTCGCTGAGCGTGGATATATCGCGCTCCAAGCCGATTGTCGAGGTGCCGAAGCGCGAGGAGCGGCCGTCGCGAGAGCGCGTTGTGAAGCCGTTTGTGCCAGAGAGGATTTCGCGCAGCGAGCTTGCTCCGCAAAAAAAGTCCGAGCCCGAAAAGCCCGAGGAAGAGGAGGAAGCACCGAAGGACGGATTTTTCACATCGCCGACAGTGTTCCGCCGCAAAAACGAGGGACAGCAGATTTCGCACATTATTCGCGGCGGCGAACCGCGCGGCGACAGCGGTTACACGAAAAATCCAAATCCGCGTGATTTTCAGCCGTTTGCGCAGCCGAGTTATTCACCGCAGCCCGAGTTCCCCGAGCGCAAAATTACTGATGAGAACCGCGTTCGCGAGGATTTTGCCGAAGCTCCCGACCAGCCGAAGTTCGGCGGGGATTTCGTGCCGTTTTCGCAGGGCAGCGAGAGTGCGTTCGCCGAGGATTTCCCGCACGAGCAAAGCCGTTTCGTGAGCAAAAATTCCGCTCCCGAGGACGAAGCGGATTATGGTCAATCGGCAGAGACTTCTGAGAGATACACGGGCGCTGCGCAAAATTCAGCCGCAGTTTCCGATAGACACACAAGCGCTGTACAAAATCCGACAGAGGTTGTCGATAGACACACAAGCGCTGCACAAAACGCAGCCGAGGTTTCCGATAGACACACAAATGTTCCCGAAAAACCGGCAGAAAAGCGTGAGCAAAAGCCAAAGGTTATCAGGAAAAACGCGGCGGCGATTTCGGCTTACGGGAAAATGTCGGGTGCTGCGGTCACGACAGCGCCGCCCGAGATGGATTTGGTTTCCGCGAGAACCGATGACGAAAGAGTCGCGCAAAGAGTTCCCGAGGAAACACACGTTCCCGAGGAAACACACGTTCCCAAGGAAACACTCGTTCCCAAGGACACAAACCGTGCTGTTGAGCCAAATTTGATGAGCGAACAGGATTTCCCCGACGACGAGCCGTTTCGCGATATCGGAAGCATTTTCGATATTCTCGAGCAGTCGGAGAGCGATTTGAGCGGAAAGCCGCACAAGAACAGGTATATGGACGAGAACGAGCCGTCGCCCGAGTGGGAGAAAAAACCGCGCGAGAGCGTTCCTAAAGAGGTAACGAAGGAGAACGCGCCGAGCGGTATCTGGACGGAGGACAGAAATCTTTTCGGCAATGACACGCAGTCCGAGCTGGATATGCTCAAGGAGAAAAAGCACTCCAAGTCCAACAAAACGCGCCGTTTGTACGACGTCATAATGCGCGAGCCGGACGACAACCCGAATTTCCGCCGCAAAAATTAACAGCGCGCTCAGCACAACAGAATCCGTGTGCGAACCGAATATAAAACAAATGCCGCGAGGTGATTTTTCGTCACCGCGCGGCATATATTTTTTTAGGTAATTTTGTGAAAAACCGCATTACTCAGCGTTTTTTCCGGTCATCTGCGAGATTTCGGCAAGGCAGTTTTTGCAGATATTCTTGCCCTTGAAGGTTGTGATTTCTCCCGCGTTGGAGCAAAAAGCGCAAGCAGGCGAGTACTTTTTCAAGATAATGTGGTCGTCTTCAACGTAGATTTCAAGGCTGTCCTTTTCGTCTATGTCAAGATTTCTGCGGAGTTCAATGGGGATAACAATACGCCCAAGCTCGTCCACCT
>SFLN01000123.1 GCA_004554555.1 [Eubacterium] saphenum
CCCTTCTGATTTTTGATAAATTTCCATTTTATTCCAGCTAAAGCTGCAAAACACGCTATTTTAATTATATCAAATAATGCAGTGGTTGTCAAGTAATTCGATAAACGCCGCCCGTAGATCGCAGTCCGCAACACCGCTTGCTCCGTGTGAAAAACAGCTTTGTCTGCGGTTGGATTTGATAACAGAAAAAGTTTGGCGGAAATGCAGAAAACGGCTCGGCAGTTTTGTGCAATTCGACAATTTTACAAAAAATCCGTAAAAACTGCGGCAAAAATCTGTATTAAACTATTGAACGGGAAAACTCGCAGCGTAAACATAATCCTAATCCCGCTGATTTTCATCGTCTTGAATGGCAGCTCATCGTCGGGCGGTTCTTCGACAACAGCTCCAACCGTTGACGGAAAGGAAACAACCTGGACGGACATTGCAAGCGATATCGCAAAGCTCACCGAGGGCAAAAACGCGACCATTGAATTAAACGGCGCGACAAGCGTTCCCGCTGACGTTATCAAGGCGATTGCAAGCTCAAATGCCGAGGTTACGCTCAAGGTTGACGATGTGTTCAGCTGGACAATCAACGGAGCGGATATTGACGAAAACGGCACGGCGAGCGGTCTTGATGTTAGCGAAAAGGGCGTGAACCAGCTTGTTGCGGACTTTAACGGCGACGGCTTCATCAACGCAAAAGACGCTCTGGCAACCTTGAAGAAATACCTTGGCATTGATTAAAACTGATGAAAGGCTGCGTGGTTTTCCTCGCAGCTTTTTTGTTTTGGAAAATAAAACCGTTTGCGCTCTTTACACTTGCGTGAAAATATGCTATAATGATATCGAATAATTCAAGGAGCGGCTTCATAATGCCGGAGTTCGTAGCAGGGTAAAAATGTTTTTGAACTTGAGTTGAGGTTAATCATTTACAATAGAATTGAAAAAACAGTTTTAAGCGGAAAGGGAAAATATGAAAATTCTGATTGTCGAGGACGACGCGTCGCTTAGGCGGGCGCTTGTTTCAATATTGCAGAAGAACAACTACACCGTCGAGGCTGTCGATAACGGCGGCGACGCATTCGATTATCTTTGCAGCGGGCTTTATGACGCGGCTATTCTTGATATAATGATGCCCGTTATGGACGGGGTTTCCGTGCTTGTTCAAGCGCGAAAAGAGCGTGTTGCAACGCCCGTGCTGCTGCTTACCGCAAAGTCCGAAATCGACGATAAAATCACTGGACTTGACGCGGGCGCAAACGATTATCTCACAAAGCCTTTTGATATGCGGGAGCTTTTGGCGCGGCTTCGCGTGCTCACAAGAAAAAGCGATGTTCAGCAGAACAACGTCATCTCATTCGGGAACACCTCGCTGAACACGCAGTCCTTCGAGCTGTCCGCGCCCGGCGGGAGCTACAAGCTGGCAAATAAAGAGTATCAGACAATGCTCCTGTTTATGCGAAATCCGAGAGTTGTGATATCCTCCTCGCGCGTTCTTGAAAACATCTGGGACCCCGACAGCCGCGCCGAGGACAACACGGTCTGGACGTATATTTCATACCTGCGCAGAAAGCTTGAGGCAATCGGCTCCGATGTGCAAATCCGCACAATGCGCGGTGCGGGATACATACTGGAGGTGCGCCGATGAAAAGTATGAAAAAGCGCCTGCAAATTCGTTTTGTGCTGATTTCGGTCGCGGCGCTGCTGGTTTTGCAGAGCTTGATTGTGGCTTTCAGCATTGCCGGGAATTATCGGCACATCACCGTTCAATCAGACCGCCTCATTATGCTTACGGCAACCTCTCCCGAGTCCTCGGAAACAGCCGACGCACGATATTTCAACGTGACATACAATTTTCAGAATAAAACCTTTGAAGCCGACCTTTCGCACATTGCGCTTGTCACGCGAGCACAAGCCGCAGACTACGCGAAAAAGGTTATCGACAGCAAATCCGACAAGGGATATATCGATGATTTTCGATATCTTGTCCGCCGCGACAAGGACAGTATTCAAGTCACGTTTTTGTCACGCGCGGTTGCGCTCGATTATTTCCGAAGCAATTCGACATCGCTGATTGTGATTTCGTTAATTGGAATAGCGGCTATGACGGCAATTCTGATTGCTGTTTCGGGGAAGGTTGTCGAGCCTATCGTAAAAAATCGTCAGAAGCAAAAGGAGTTTATCACCTCGGCAAGTCACGAGCTGAAAACACCGCTCACCGTTATTCACGCGGACGCTCAGCTTCTTGAAACCGATATCGGCGAGAACGAATGGCTGACCGATATCATCAAGCAGACAAATTATATGACCGAAATGACGAACAGGCTGGTTTATCTCGCGCGAGCCGAGGAGCAGGAACAGAATTTCGTGAAAATCGATTTCCCGATATCCGATTTGGCGGAGGACATCGCGGTGACTTATTTTGCTGTTGCACAAAGCAGCGGGAAAAAGTACAAGCCGGATATCGCGAAAAATATCACCTACTGCGGCGATGAAAAGGCAATCCGCGAGCTTATGACGGCGCTTCTCGACAACGCTTTTAAATACAGCACATCGGGCGGCTTAATATCGGTCACGCTTGCTGCGGAGGGACGCGGCGTTCGGTTTGCGGTTGAGAACACCGTATCGCAAATCAATCCCGAACAGCTTGCAAGCTTCACCGAGCGCTTTTTTCGCACCGATACCTCGGATAAAGTCAAGGGCTTAGGCATCGGGTTGTCAATCGCAAAAGCGGTTGCCGAGGCGCATAAGGGAAAGCTCACGGTTGAGCTGCCAAAGGAGAATGTAATTAAAATCACCGCTGTTCTGAAATAAAATCGGCGTATGGGAAATTTCTCATACGCCAAATTTTTTTGCAATTTTTGAGGTTTGGTTAAGGTTGGCGATTTGTAATGTAATTACCAAAGGAAAAACAACCTTTTGCGAAAGGAGTATCATTATGACTTTATCGAAGAAAATTGCAAGCGGTCTTTTGGCTTCCGTTATTGCTGTAACGGCAATTTCCGTCAACGCAGCGGCGGCTGACGATGGAATGAATATGTTCCAAAACAGCGACTTTATCGAGAAAGAACAGCCCGAGCTTACCGAGGAAACAAAACAGCTGATTTCTCTCTATCAGCGAAATCCCACGGAGGAAAACTACCTTAATCTTCGGGATATTGTAATTGAGAATTACAACGCCGTGCTTGACCGAAAGGAAGAAAAGCTTGCCTCGCTCAAGGAGGAAACGGCGGGAAAGCCCGGCGGCGAGGAAAAGGTTGCCGAAATGGAAGAAATCGTGCAGGAGATGTACATAACCTACTGGAATCGTATCAACAGCAGCATGCTTCGTTTTACGGACGCGCGGCTGCTGAAATGGAAGATTTCCGACGCGGCGAAGTATGATTATATTCCCGTTATGGGCGCGGGGGACAGCATTTATGTGAAGCGCACTCCCGTCACAAACGCGGAGTATGCGGAATATATCGCGGCAACCGGTGCAAAAGCGCCGTCAAACTGGGTGAACGGGAAATATGCTGCGGGCGAGGAAAACTATCCCGTGAATTTCGTTTCCTACGACGACGCGCAAGCCTACTGCGAGTGGCTTACAGCGCGGGACGGCATCAACACCTACCGCCTGCCGAATGAAAGCGAGTGGGAGCTTGCCGCGGGGCACATGCCGAAGGACGCGGATTTCAACTGCGGCGTTAACGATGGGAGAACCTCGGTTGAGGAATACGCCGATGTTACCCGAGGCGCGCACGGCGCGGTTGATTTCTGGGGAAATGTCTGGGAATGGACGTCAACCGTGAGAACAGATGACGAGCTTGGCGTAAAAGGCGGCTCGTGGAAGTCCGCGAGAACCGACTGCCGCACCGAGCACCGCAAGGAAAGCAGAGCTGCGACAGGCGCTTACGATGACGTGGGTTTTCGCGTGATACAGGTGCTTAACGGCGAAGAGCCGGAGCAAAAGGTTGAGCTGGCAACTCTCGGCGCACCCGTTGTAAAAGCGAAGTCGTTATCGACAGGTAAAATCGAGCTTTCTTGGGAGGCTGTTGATGAAGCGGTTGAGTATCAGATTTTTGAATACTGCGAGAACACCGGGCTTTTCCGTATGCTTGACAGAACCGCCGCAGCCGCTTTTGCGGTTGAAACGCCAAATGACGGCAACTCGTACAGCTATGTCGTTCAGCCGATTTCGTACACGGCAATCTGCGATAATGTTTCACCCGAATTTGCCGTAAAACCGCAGGAAACTCAGGAGCCGACCGATAATTCCGAGAAAAGCGACGGTGAACGAAACCATCTGAAATTTTTTCGCAATCATATCGGCGGCGCTAATCGTCATAATCACAGTCGTAATTCTGAAGCTAAGAAGCTGAGATTTTTCTCTTGAAAACCGCTCTCCAAAAATCTTCCCTCGCTCCAAAAATCCTAGGCATAGCCGCCCTTGTGCGTAAAACCTCAAGGGCGGTTTTGCTGTATTGTTGAAAAACATGGAACAAAACTGTCTCAAGTTTGAACCAAAAAGCCATGTTTGTTCCGAATTGTAATCTTATTCGTTCCACTTTGTGCGAAATTTGCACTGCCCGTTCCAAAACTCTTGACAAACGCAAAAAACCGTGTAATAATATAACAGAGTATGCAATCGCAGAAACCACCCGAAAAG
>SFLN01000124.1 GCA_004554555.1 [Eubacterium] saphenum
GGCTGCGCTTTTGAACACCGTTGAATACGGAAACGAGCCGGCGGGCTATTACATTCCTTACGGCGAGTACACCGAGGACGGCGGTTTCAGAATTGCCGAAAATTCAATTATTTCAATAAAGCAAAGAACGGGACTTATGTGATTTCCGTTCAGCAAAGGAGGATTTATGGACGAAAAAGTTGCAAGGACAATGGAGGCTTTGCGGCTGAACAAAATGAAGCCGTTTTATGCGGAAAACCGCGAGGAGTTGCTCAAAATTATCCGCGAGCTTATCAAGGACGACAAGCTGATAACGGCGGGCGGCTCGATGACGCTCAAGGAAAGCGGAGTTACCGAGATGCTTTTGAGCGAGTACCCGAACGTTTATCTTGACCGTTCGGCGGGCAAAAATCCCGAAGAGGTCGGCGAGATTTTCAGAAAAGCGTTTGTTTCGGACACGTTTTTTTCAAGCTCAAACGCAATCACCGAGGACGGCGAGCTGTACAATGTTGACGGAAACGGAAACCGTGTTTCGGCAATGATTTTCGGACCGAAGCAGGTGATTATTGTTGCGGGTGTGAACAAAATTGTCAAAAATCTGGAAGAAGCTCAACTCCGCGTTCAGAAAATCACCGCTCCCAAAAATACCGTTCGACTGAACTGCGCAACACCATGCGCCAAAACGGGCGAGTGCGAGCGTCTGCGCAGCGGTTCTCCCTGCAAAAGCGACGCGAGAATTTGCTGCTCGTATGTAACGCTCGGTCAGCAGCGTGTTCCCGACAGAATTAAGGTTATCATTGTAAACGAAAATCTCGGGTACTGATTACATAAAAACTCACTTAAAGGAGGTATTTATGGCGTATTACATAGGAGTTGACGTCGGCGGCTCGAATATTGCCTGCGCGGTTGTGGACGAAAACTGCGAGATTATCTCGCGTTCCAAAGCGAAAACTCACGGCAAAACCGGTTCAATCGACTACACCGAGGTGCTTGACGTTATCATCAGAACGGTAAATCTCGCTTGTGAAGCGGCGGGAATTAAGCCTTCGGACGCTGCTTCGATAGGTATAGGCTGCCCGGGTATCTGCAACAGCGATATGGGAATTGTTGAGTATACAAACAATCTCGGTTTCCGCAATGTGCCGCTGAAAACCGACGTTGAGGACGAGTTTAAAATCCCCGTTTACCTCGACAATGACGCAAATGCCGCCGCTTTCGGCGAGTATATCGCGGGCGCGGCGATGGGTGCGCGAAACGCTGTTGTGATAACGCTCGGGACAGGCGTTGGCTCGGGAATTATCATCAACGGAAAGATTTACCGCGGCACGAATTTTGCTGCGGGTGAAATCGGGCACACCGTTATCGTGGCGGACGGTCTTACTTGCTCCTGTGGCAGAAAGGGCTGCTTTGAGGCGTATTCCTCGGCAACAGGTCTTGTGAATATGACCAAAAAAGCTGCCGAGAAACACCCCGAAAGTCTGATAAATAAGCTGATTAAAGAGGACGGCAAGGCAAGCGCGCGTACCGCCTATAAAGCGGCTAAGCTCGGCGACGAGGTCGGGAAAAAGGTTACCGAGGAGTATGTGAAGTATCTTGCCGTGGGAATTGCCAACGTTATAAACACGTTCCAGCCCGATATTCTTTGTATCGGCGGCGGTGTGTGCAACGAGGGCAGCCTGCTTCTGAACCCGCTCAGAGAAGCGGTTTACAAGGAAATCTACTCCCGCGACAGCAAAAAAACCACGCGTCTTGCTATCTGCACCTTGGGCAACGACGCGGGAATTATCGGCGCAGCAATGTTGCATAAAGCGTAAAAAACGGTTTAACCGTAAAATAGAAAGGACAAATTAAAATGAGAAGTGATTTGATTAAAAAGGGCGTTGAGAAAACGCCTCACAGAGCGGTTCTGAAGTCGCTCGGAGTTATCGACAGCGAGATGAACAAGCCGTTTATCGCGGTTGTGTGCGCGGCGAGCGATTATGTTCCCGGTCATCAGCACCTGCACGAGATTTCGCGCTACGTCAAGGACGGAATAAGAAACGCGGGCGGCGTGCCGTTCGAGTTCTTCACCATCGGCGTTTGCGACGGTCTTGCGATGAACCACAAGGGAATGAGATACTCGCTTGCGTCGCGTGAGCTTATCGCGGACAGCATCGAGGTTATGCTCACGGCTCACCCGCTTGACGGCGTTGTTTTCATTCCGAACTGCGACAAAATCGTTCCCGGAATGGTAATGGCGGCGGCTCGTATGAATCTCCCTGCGATTTTCGTAAGCGGCGGTCCTATGCTCCCGGGCTGCGTTCAGAACAAGAGAGTCGGCTATTCCGAGATTTACGAGGCAATCGGTCAGTACTCCAATGGTGAAATCGGCGATGAGGTTATCAAGGATTACGAGGACAACGCTTGTCCGACCTGCGGCTCCTGCTCGGGAATGTACACGGCAAACTCGATGAACTGCCTCAACGAGAGCATCGGTATGTCGCTGCCTTTCGGCGGAACAGAGCCTGCGGTTACTTCCGCGCGCAGACGTATTGCCAAGGAGAGCGGTGAGCGCGTTGTTGAACTGGTTAAGCAGAACATTCGCCCGCTCGATATCCTCACTAAGAAAAATATGGAAAATGCGCTTGCTGTTGAAATGGCAATCGGCGCTTCTTCCAACACCGTTTTGCACCTGCTTGCAATCGCTCACGAAGCAAAGGTTGACATCAGCCTTGACGATATCGACCAGATGAGCAGAAAAACCCCGCAGCTTGCGAAGCTGAACCCCGCGTCAAGCGTTTTCATCACCGATTTGAACGCTGTCGGCGGTATTCAGACGGTTATCAAGGAGCTTGCAAAGGGCGGTCATATCCACGAGGACGTTTTGACGGTAAGCGGCACGCAGGGCGACAGAATTAAGGCGGCGCGCGAAGCTGATGGCGTGATTATACATAAGCTGGACAATCCGTTCAGACAGGACGGCGGTATCGCAATCCTCTCGGGCAATCTCGCGGAAAACGGCTCTGTTGTCAAGCAGGGTGCGGTTAAGCCCGAGATGATGGACTTCACCGGCACGGCAAGAGTTTTCGACGGCGAACAGCCCGCGTGTGACGCTATTCTCGGCGGTGAAATCAAGGCGGGTGACGTTGTGGTTATCCGCTACGAAGGACCGAAGGGCGGGCCCGGAATGCCCGAAATGCTTGCTCCGACGGCGGCTATTGTCGGCAAGGGACTTGACGGAAACGTTGCTCTTATCACGGACGGTCGCTTCAGCGGCGCTTCTCGCGGTGCGGCAATCGGTCACGTTTCTCCCGAGGCTGCTGAGGGCGGTCTTATCGCGTTTGTCGAGGACGGCGACAAAATTCACATCGATATCCCGAACCGTTCGCTCACGCTGCTTGTTGACGACGCAGTTATCGAGGAGCGCAAGAAGAAGGGAATTCTTCCTCCGAAACAGCTTGACGGTTATCTCAAGCGTTACGCGAAAATGGTTACATCTTCCAACACGGGCGCTGTTTTCGAGGACTAATTTCATAAACAACAACGCCGGCTGCGAAAAACAGTCGGCGTTATTTTTATGCAGTTTATTATGTAGCGTAAAATCAAAGCTCCTTGATGATTTCGCCCATAAGGTTCGGGGTAGCGCTGATTGCGTTTGCTTCATCGGTATCGATGTGCATAGCGTCAGCGAACTTGTCGCTAACTCTTACAACAACGTCGCCGAGAATAGCCTCTCTGCCGTTGGTCTTGCACTTAACCCAAACAACGTCCTTGTTCTTAACGCCGAGCTTTTCAGCGGTTTCGGGAACGAGGTGAATGTGGCGCTTTGCAACGATAACGCCTTCCTTGATGGTAACCTCGCCTGCGGGACCGCGGAGTGTGCAGCCGGGAGTGCCTGCGGTGTCGCCGCTCTCGCGGATAACGATGTCAACGCCGATAGAACGCGCGTCGGTTGCCGAAAGCTCAACCTGGTCAGCGGGACGGCACGGACCGAGAATAGAAACGTTTGCAAGCTCCTTCTTGGGACCTACAACGGTAACTCTCTGCTCGCTTGCGAACTGTCCGGGCTGGGACAAATCCTTTTTCTTGGTAAGCTCAGCGCCCTTGCCGAAAAGGATTTCGAGCGTTTCCTGGGTAACGTGAATGTGTCTTGCCGATGTTTCAATAAGAATTTCCATTTCAGAAATACCTCCAAAAAATATTTTACAACAATATTATACAACTTTTTCTAAAAAAAATCAAGTAACCTATTGCAATTTTCTTAGAAATATGTTATAATTTGAAATTGAGATTGAAAATCATTTTCAAATTTAGGATAAAATAATGATAAAGATTGAACTTTTGTCGGAGAATAATTTTAACGAAAACTCGCTGGATAACTATGTGAGAACGCAGAATGTCAAAAAGGTTTACCGCAAGCAGGGCGAGGAGTATGTTCTTGTGGATATGCCGTACGTTGAAGATTGGTCGCTTGAGAAAAAACGTAGTGTTGCAAAAGATATCAGCAGTAAGGAGTATATTTCGTATGTTGCCTTGGACGATGGGAAAGTTGTCGGCTTTATTGGGCTGAAAAAGCAGCTTGTCGGCGATTATATGATATTGGATATGATGCACACATCGGCTGAATACCGCGGCAAAGGTCTT
>SFLN01000125.1 GCA_004554555.1 [Eubacterium] saphenum
CGGCAGGAAAACTCGTAATAACGATGGTTCACCGAACGAATTTCAACCGTAATATCGCGCCCGTTCAAAACCGCCTCGGCTCTCCCGAAGCCTGTCATACTTTTTATCATTTTATTTCTCCTTAAAATTTATTTCATAGCACCAAAAATCAAACCCGAACATAAAAGCCTCGCCCTTGCGCTTAAATCCGTGCTTTTCGTACAATTTGAGCGCGGGCTCGTTTCCCTTTGCGACAAGAAAAAACATACCGCAAAAGCCGCGCTTTTCCACGTCTTTTTTGATATATTCGAGCAGCTTTCCCGCTGTTCCCTTTCGCTGAAAATCGCGCCTTACACCCACGCGGTACAGGCTGCAAACATTTTCGATTTCCGACAACTCCGCAACCTCTTCGTCAACTCCCGCGCCCGCCGCTGCGATTATCTCGCCGTCCGAAACCGCGATATAAAGCGATTTCTCTGCGATATCACGCTCCACATCGTCAAGCAGCGGGTAATCCTCGCTCCAAGTCAAGCCTTTTGTTCCTACAAGCGAGCGGTAAAGGCTCATTATCTCCTCGGCATTTTCGGGCTCGGCAAGCCGAATTTCAAACATTCTGCGCTTTCCTCTCGATGAATTTCAGCAATCTCGGTCGGTTGAAGCGCTGAATTGCCACGAACGCCAAATCGCAGAGCGCCGCCGCAACAGATGTTGCGAAGAACACCCAGAAATACCCGAACGGAAACGCCAGAAACATCGACAAAAGCCCTGCCGCCGCGCATACCTCGTGGACAATCTCCGCTTGACAGCCCGCTTTTACGACCTGCACAGGCGTTCTTTTTTCAAGCGAGAACAAATCCTCGTCTGCTGTCGGCAGGAAGTTTTTCCACTTTTTCACCCGCAGCTTTTTGTACAAATTCTCCTCAAAGTCACGCGGCGCAAACCATTTTCTCCTGTAATTCACGTCGTTTTTGAGAAAATAGTCGAACAGTCCGCCGATAACCAGCCGCACCGTGAAGTGATAGCAAATCGTCATCGCGATAATTCCAAACACTAAATACGCGGACTTTCTTGTGCCGAGAAACATTCCCCAAAACGCGAAGAGCAGCACAAGTGATACTCCCGAAACCGCAAACATTTTCTTAACCATTTTTTCTGCCTTTCAGAATTCGTTCCGCCGCAAGCATTATGCCGGTTTTTCCCGTGGAGAACGTCAGTCCGCCCTGAACCCAAGCCGCAAAAGGCTCTCGGAGCGGTGCGTCCGCGGAAAGCTCAATCGATGCGCCCATCGTAAACGCGCCCGCCGCCATTATCACCTTGCTGTCGTAGCCGGGCATATCCCACGGCTCCGGCATCGCCGAGCTGTCAACGGGAGAGCCGCTCTGAATGCCCTCGCAGAACCGTATCAGTTCCTCTGCACCGTTCAGCTTTATCGCCGCGATTATATCCGTGCGCTTCTCGTTGTACCTCGGGAACACCTCGTACCCGAACTCCTCGAAAAGCGCCGCCGCGAACACCGATGTTTTCAGCGCCGCGCAGACAGCCTCGGGTGCGTGGAACAAGCCGAGGTACATACCGCGAGACTGATTTAGCGAGCAGCCAACTTCTTTTCCCGCGCCGGGCGTTGTCAGACGGTACGCGCACTGCTCAATCAAATCCGCGCGTCCTGCTATGTAACCGCCCGTTTCGGCAATTCCGCCGCCCAAGTTCTTGATTAAACTTCCGACAATCAAATCCGCGCCGACCGCAGTCGGCTCACGTTTTTCAACAAGCTCGCCGTAACAGTTGTCCACAAGCACAATGCACTCGGGATTTACCGATTTCACCGCCTTGATAATCTTCTCAATCGTATCGATATCGAAGGACGGGCGAAGCGAATAACCGCGCGAACGCTGAATATAAGCCGCTTTGCAGACCTTTGCGTTCTCCGAGATTTTCTCGTAATCGGGCAAGCCTTGCTCGTCAAGGTTAACAACCGTGCTCGTAATCCCGTAATCAAGCAGAGAGCCGACGTTCTCCCCGAAAACCGCCTCCTGTATCGTATCATAAGGCATTCCCGTGGTGAAAAGAATGTTGTCGCGGTTTCTGAGGATACCGAAAAGCGCCGTGACAATAGCGTGAGTGCCGTTCACAAAATTATGCCGCACAAGCGCGTCCTCCGCTCCCAGAACCTGCGCGAAAACCGCGTCCAGCTTGTCCCTGCCCTCGTCGCCGTAGCCGTAGCCCGTTGTGCCTTTGAGGTGCATTTCGCTCACTCTGTTATCGATAAACGCTCTCAGCACGCGCCTTCCGTTGTAATCGCAAAGCTCGTCAAGCTCCGCGAAACGCTCCGCGCACTTTTTCATAGCATTTTCCGCCGCCCGTTCAACCTCGGGTGAAAATTCAAAAAATTCCATTATACGCTCCTTGCCGGGCAGCGTGACGCTGCCACCCTATTTTGAACCAAATATCATCTTTGGACAAGTTTTTGTGCCCACAAGCAACAAAATAATTCTCATTATAATTATAACTTTTTTGGCGGCAAATGTCAATAGCCAATTTGTCCGCAATCATAAACCGTACATTCCAAACATAGTATTTACTGTTCCGCAAAACATTCAAGGGGGGGTATTTCATTGAAGCAGTACGGCGAAGGAAATGAAGAAAGATGCGTCATTCTCGGAAATTATATCGTGCAGAACAACGCTACCGTAAGAAGTACCGCAAAACAGTTCGGAATCAGCAAAAGCACGGTTCATCAAGATATAACCACAAAGCTTGAAAAGGCAAACAAACGCCTTTACGACGAGGTTAAAACCGTTCTGGACAAAAACAAACAGGAGCGACATATCCGCGGCGGCGAGGCGACTAAGCAAAAATATCAGGCGCTCAAAAACAAAAAGCTCACCGTCGGACAAAAATGAAAAATGCGGCTCTTTTCGGAGCCGCACTTTTATTTGAATGGGAATTATTTCTTAACCATTGCCTCAACTTCAGCAGCAAAGTCGTCCTGCTTCTTTTCAATACCCTCGCCGCGCTCGTAGCGAACAAAGCTGTCAACCTTGATGGAGCAGCCCTGAGCCTTTTCAACGGACTGGATATACTTGCCGACGCTCATGGTGTCGTCCTTGAAGTACTTCTGGTCGAGCAGGCAAACGTCCTCGAAGAACTTTCTCATACGACCTTCAACAATCTTCTCGGCAACATTAGCGGGCTTGCCCTCCTGCTCAACGAGCTTGGTCTGAACCTCTTTCTCGTTTTCGAGAACATCAGCGGGAACGGTGTCCTTGCCGATATACTGCGCGCCGAGAGCGGTTACCTGAAGAGCAACGTTCTTGCCGCAAGCGAGAACCTCAGCGTCCTCGGGCTTGTCGGTAACAATCTTTACGAGAGTACCGAGTCTGCCGCCGTCGTGCATATAAGCGATGAGAGTACCTTCCATCTTAGCGAAACGGCGAATTTTGATGTTCTCACCGATAGTAGCAATCTTGTTGGTGAGATAGTCGGACATCTTCTCGTCAGTGCCGGAAACGGTGCACTCCATAAGAGCGTCGGGGTCAGCAACATCGTTGTCGAGAATGGTGTTTGCGATATCATCAACCATTGCGAGGAACTTGTCGGACTTTGCGCAGAAGTCGGTTTCGCAGTTGATTTCAGCAACCAAACCGATGTTGCCTCTGGTCATTGCCTTAACAACGCCCTCAGCGGCAATTCTGCCTGCCTTCTTAGCAGCCTTTGCAAGGCCCTTTTCACGAAGAATTTTAACAGCTTCGTCACGGTTGCCGTCTGCTTCCTGGAGCGCTCTCTTGCAGTCCATCATTCCGCAGCCGGTCATATCGCGCAGCTCTTTAACGTCCTGTGCAGTTATATTAGCCATTTTCTTTCTCCTTATATAAATTATTCCTCAGTCTGAGCTTCTTCCGCTTCACCGGCTTCAACTTCGGTCTTGCCCTGGTTAGCGGAGATAATAGCGTCTGCCATTGCGCCTGCAATCAGCTTTACAGCGCGGATAGCGTCATCGTTGCCGGGGATAACATAGTCGATTTCATCGGGGTCGCAGTTGGTGTCAACGATTGCGACAACGGGAATACCGAGCTTTCTTGCTTCGCTTACGGCAATCTTCTCCTTGCGCGGGTCAACAACGAACAGCGCGCCGGGGAGCTTCTTCATATTCTTGATACCGCCGAGGAACTTCTCGAGCTTCTCGATTTCGAGGTTGAGCTTGATAACTTCCTTCTTGGGGAGCAGGTCGAAGGTGCCGTCTGTTTCCATTGTGTGGAGCTGCTCAAGACGGTTAATTCTTCTCTGAATGGTCTTGAAGTTGGTCATCATACCGCCGAGCCAGCGAGCGTTTACATAGTGAGCGCCTGCGCGAACAGCCTCTTCCTTGATGGAATCGGCAGCCTGCTTCTTGGTGCCTACGAAAAGGATTTCGCCGCCGTTTGCTGCGGTTTCGTGGATGAAGTTGTAAGCCTCATCGAGCTTTCTTACTGTCTTCTGAAGGTCGATGATATAGATTCCGTTTCTCTCGGTGAAGATATACGGAGCCATCTTCGGGTTCCATCTCTTGGTGAGGTGTCCGAAGTGAACGCCTGCCTCCAGAAGCTGTTTCATTGATACTAC
>SFLN01000126.1 GCA_004554555.1 [Eubacterium] saphenum
CGAGCTTTCCGACCTTGGGGATTTTGAGGAGGAGTTCGTCCATTTTTCGTCTTGTCGAAGGCGTTTTTCTCATAATGAAGATTGCGACAACGATGCCGACGATTACGATTATGTAGACATACCACTGGTTAATCAGTGAATCGGAGAATGCCAAAAGAGCCTTGGAAAGAGGAGTCATATCCTTTTCGTCCATCATTCCCGCGAAGGTGGGGAGAACGGACGTGAAGAGGAGTATGATAACCGCGAGGAGCAGCACGAGCAAAATCATCGGGTAAATCATAGCGCTCTTTGCTTTGTTTGCGGTTTTGTTGGAGTTTGCGTAGTGGTCGGACAGTCGGTTGAGCATCTGGTCGAGAGTACCCGAAGCCTCGCCCGCAGCCACAAGGCTGACGAACATATCCGGGAACACGCCCGGCTTTGACTTCAAAACGTCCGAGAAAGATTTACCTTTCTGAACCTCCTCGTAGATGTCGAGGAGAACCGCCTTTGCCTTTTTGTTTTCCTGCTGGTCCTGAAGAATGTAGAGTGCTCTTACAAGCGAAAGACCTGCCGAAGTCATCGAGCCGAGCTGGCGCGCGATGAAGGAAACCTCCTTGGTCTTGAACTTGTACTTTACGTCAACCGCGCCCGAGCCAAGGTCACGATAGCTTGTAACGTAAAGATTTTTCTCTCTGAGCTTTTGCTGAAGATCCCTGAAATCCTCTGCCATCTCATTACCGCGTGTGGTTTTACCGTTCACGTCGGTGGCGACATAAGAGAATTTATTCACTTGAAAACCTCCGTTTCCGCAAAAATATTCTTTGGCAACCCCAAATCTCCCGAAAACCGTGAAATTTCCCGTTCCCCGAGTGAAATCGGAAGTTCCCTTTTAAGCGACCGGCTTGGTTTAAAGCGTTGATTTCCGGTGAAACGAGCCGAAAATATTACTCCGCGCGTTATTCTGTGCGAATAATACCGACAGTTTCCGAAAAAGGGCGCACTAAACCCATAGTCGCTTACTTAACACAATTATAACATAATTGTTCTTTTTTTTCAAGCACCGACAACAGCGAATTTGCCATTTTTGCGTGTAGAATTTCAACTCACGCTTATGTGCAATTTAACCAAAAATTTTCAATTCTGTTAAACTATGACGTAAAATTTCCTTTTATTACAAGTTTTTTTGGCGCTCCTGCTTGATTTTATCGGAACAATATGGTAAAATAGGAAAGAGTATAAATGAAAACAGCTCTTGAAGTTCAAAAGTAAGGAGAAGAAATATGATTGACAAGACTTTGCTGAAAAATGATTTTGAGGATATCCTGCGCGATACCCGAGTTGAAGGCAAGCGCTGCACTCCCGCGCAGCTTCACAACGCGCTCGGAAAGGCAATTATGCGGCAGGCAGTGCCGATGATGAACTGCTCCGCGCCGAGCGGCAGACGCGCAGGCTACCTGTCGATGGAGTTCCTCGTAGGGCGCGCTGTGTATAACAACATCTTATGTCTCGGACTTGCCGACTATGCCGAGGAGCTACTCAAAGAAGCGGGCGGCTCGCTCTCGGAGCTTGAGGAAATCGAGGACGCCGCTCTCGGAAACGGCGGTCTCGGGCGTCTTGCGGCTTGCTTCCTCGACAGCGCGGCTACCTTGAAGCTCCCGCTCACCGGCTATGGTATACGATATAAATATGGTCTGTTCAAGCAGACAATCGAGGACGGATTCCAGCGCGAATACGCAGATGACTGGACCGCGCAGGGCGACCCGTGGAGCAGACGCGTTGAGGACGAAGCGGTTATCGTGCATTTTGCGGGCGGCGATGTTAAGGCGGTGCCGTACGATATGCCGATTTTCGGTTACCGCAACGATTACGCTTGTACATTGAGATTGTGGCAGTGCGAGCCGATAAACGCGTTTGATTTTGACGCGTTCAACAAGCAGGATTATTACGGAGCGGCGCGCGGTGAAATTGAAGCCGAGAATATCTCCAAGACGCTCTATCCCAACGACGACGCTCGCCCCGGAAAGCTCCTCCGTCTGAAGCAGGAGTATTTCTTCAGCGCGGCTTCGGTTGAAGATTTAATCAGAAAGCACCTCGCGGCGGGCAGACCGCTGGCGAATTTCGCCGAGTTCAACGCAATCCAGCTCAACGACACGCACCCCGTTATCGCAATCCCCGAGCTTATCCGCAATCTCATCGGGCGCGGCTGCGAGTTTGAGGAAGCGCTTGAAATTGCCAAGAAAACGTTCAACTACACCAACCACACGATAATGGCGGAAGCGCTTGAAAAGTGGTCGAGCGATATTGTCGAGGAGCTTGTGCCCGAAGTTTACGCGATAATTCTGCGCATAAACGAAGCGTTCATCGCCGATATGTACCGCCGCGGCGTTTCAAGAGAAAAAATCGAAACCATGCAGATTGTGTCGGGCGGAATGGTTCATATGGCGAGAATGGCGATTTACTGCTCCTCGCACGTCAACGGCGTTGCCGAAATCCACACCGAAATTCTCAAAAACGACGCGCTTTCGGACTGGTACGAGATGTTCCCCGAGCGCTTCCTCAACGAAACAAACGGCATAACTCCGCGCCGCTGGCTTGCTTTGTGCAACCCGAAGCTCGCTTCGATGATAACCGAGCTTCTCGGAAACGAAAGCTGGCTCACCGACCTTTCGCAGCTCAAAAATCTGCGCCCGTTCTGCGATGACAAGGCAATCCGCGACCGCTTCAGCGCGATTAAGAGCGAAAACAAGGCGGCGCTCGCAGAGTACATCGCAATTCACGAGGGCGAAAACATCGACCCGGACAGCCTGTTCGATATTCAAATCAAGCGCCTGCACGAGTACAAGCGCCAGCTGCTGAACGCGTTCTCGATACTGTACATTTACTTCGGCTTGAAGGACGGCTCGATTTCAAAGGAGAATTTTGCGCCGACAACCTTTATTTTCGGTGCAAAATCCGCGCCCGGCTACGCGAGAGCAAAGGCAATCATCAAGTTCATCAACGAAATCGCAAATCTTGTCAACAACGACCTCTCGCTTAACGGCGCGATTAAAGTTGTTTTCGTGCAGAATTATAATGTATCCTACGCGGAAAAGCTGGTTGTTGCGGCGGACATTTCCGAGCAGATTTCGACAGCGGGCACCGAGGCTTCGGGTACCGGAAATATGAAATTTATGCTCAACGGCACTATGACTCTCGGCACTTATGACGGCGCGAACGTTGAAATCGCGCAGGAAGCGGGCGAGGAGAACAACTATATTTTCGGCGCGAGAGTTGAGGATTTGGCTAAGATTATGCCTAATTACGACCCGAGAAAGATTTATTCCGAGAACACAAGGGTTGCGAGAGTGCTGAATACGCTTATCGACGGGACGTTCTCAGACGGCGGAAACGGCTCGTTCAGGGAGCTTTACTACTCGCTGCTGGACGGCGCGTCTTGGCATAAGCCCGACCATTATTATGTACTCGGCGACCTTGAGAATTACGTTCAAGCTAAACTCAAAGCGAACGCGGATTACAAGTTCAATCATGATGAGTTTATCAAGAAGTCGATGATAAATATGTGCTTTGCAGGCAAGTTCAGCTCGGATAGAACGATTGAGGGGTACGCGAAGGATATTTGGAAGATTGCGCCGAATGAGTAATTCTCGCATTTGTTTCCGTAGGGCGCGAAGCGAAAAAAGTCTTTTTGGAATTTTTAAAACCTTTTTCTTCAGAAAAAGGTTTTAAACCGCCGGAGGCACTCGGCGCGATAGCGCCGCTACTCGCGGCGAAGCCGCGCAAAACGCGTCAAAAGCGCAAAGGGGTTCAAGGGGGAAACAAGAGTTTCCCCCTTGAGGAATAGGGTTTGGGGAAAACCCCAGCGGGGTGTTCCCCAAACATTTTTGTAAAACGAAGTTTTACAAAAATGCAGCGATTTCGGCGGTTCGACGCCGCCGAAATCGCCCGAGAGCGCGTATAAATCCGAGTGAGCTCCAAGGTAAAAGCATGAGGCTAACCCAAGCGATTTTTCGGGTTCGATGCCCGAAAAATCGCCCGCGCCGCCCCCTCAGAGCAAGCGTTAAGGCAAAAGCAGGTTCATATAGCCCCTTCATCTGCTCAGGCAGCACTTTTCGTTCACCAAAATCACCGAGGAGAAAAATTTCCCAAAAATTCTCGAAACCCCCTTGACAAGCAAAAATAAATCTGCTATAATAATAGAGTTAATCGCTGAAAGCGAATAACCCCTTTCTCACGGAAAGACCGTGGGATATATATCCATAAGGAGGTGCAAATAAATGGCAAAGCTTGATTCCAAGTACGAGGCAATGGTTGTTCTTTCTGTAAAGACCAACGATGAGGAGCAGATTAAGGCTCTCATCAACAAGTTCTCCGATCTTATCAAGAACAACGGAACTCTCGAGGGTGTTGACGAGTGGGGCAAGAGAAAGCTCGCTTATGACATCAACTACGAGAGCGAGGGCTACTACGTTCTCTACAACTTCGAGAGCAAGCCCGATTTCCCCGCAGAGCTGGAGCGCGTTATCAGCATTACCGATGGCGTTCTTCGCTCAATGGTTGTTCTTAGAAAGTA
>SFLN01000017.1 GCA_004554555.1 [Eubacterium] saphenum
CTGTTCACCATTCAGAAGTTCTTCGAGAACAGCCTCAACGTTTCCGAAACGTCCAGAAAGCTCTTCGTTCACAGAAATACATTGGTTTACCGTCTTGACAAAATCAAAAAGCTCACGGGACTTGATTTGCGCGAGTTCGACCACGCGATTATCTTCAAAATCGCTCTGATGGTCAAGAAATATCTCGCCGCAAATCCCACAAAATACTGATAACTTACTTATTTTCCCCCGCCCTAGTTAAAGCGGGGGAATACGGTTGATTAATAGCGGAGGTATATTCACGGCAATGGCAATGGTAGAAATGAAAAACGTCAACGTCCACTATTCAAGCGGTGTAGACGCGCTTGTTGACGTTAATCTTCGCATAAACGAGGGTGAATTTGTGTTCATCGTCGGAAAAAGCGGCGCGGGAAAATCTACCCTTATGAAACTTATGATGAGAGAAATTGAACCGTCGTCGGGACGTGTTTTCGTCAACGGCTACAACCTCTCCAAGCTTAAACGAAACAAAATCGCTAAATTCCGCCGCTCCATCGGAGTTGTTTTCCAGGAATTTCGGCTTATTCAGGACTACACGGTGTACGAGAACGTTTCCTTCGTTCTCAGAATTGCCGACCAGTCCAACAAATACATCAGACAAAGAGTGCCCTATGTCCTCAATCTCGTTGAGCTTGCGGGCAAGGCAAAGGCTAAAACAAAGGAGCTTTCGGGCGGTGAACAGCAGCGCGTTGCCATAGCAAGAGCGCTCGCAAACGACCCGAATCTGCTTATCGTTGACGAGCCCACGGGAAACCTCGACCCCGAGCGTTCCTATGAGCTTGTCGGGCTGCTCAAGGAAATCAACCGCTGCGGGACAACCGTTGTTATGATTACCCACGAGCATGAGCTTGTCCGAAACTTCGGCGGCAGAATTATCAACATCGAAGACGGCTCCATAACTTTCGACGAAACTATCGGAGGTACCGATGAGGACGAGTAATGTAAGCTATCTTATCAAAAAAGGCGTAACTTCCGTCTGGAAGAACTTTATAATGTCGTTCGCCTCGTTCAGCATACTCCTTGTAAGCCTTTTGCAGGTGAGTATGACCGTGCTTATCCTGATGAACGTAAACATCATTATGGGCAATATCGAGGATACAAACGAAATCACAATCTACGTCAAGGACGGCGTTTCCGAGGCGCAGCGATTAAAAATCCAGAGCATTCTCGAAAGCAACGACAACCTCACCGACATCAAATACATCTCCAAAGAGCAAGGTCTTGAGAACTTCAAGGAGAATATGGGCGAGTACTCCGAGCTGCTTTCCTATCTCGACGAAAACCCCATTCCCGAAACGTTCCTCGTGAGGGTTAAGGATTTGTCGAAAATCAAACTCTCCGTCACCGCGATTTCCAGCATCGACGGCATTGAACAGGTCAAAGCTCCCTACGACTTCGCGGGCGCGCTTATCAATATCAGAAATACGTTCACCATCATTATTATCGCAATTTTGGTGACGCTGATTGTCGTGAGCATTGTCGTCGTTTCCAACACCATCAGAACCAGCGTTTTCTCACGCCGAAACGAGATTTCCATTATGAAATACGTCGGCGCAACCGACAGCTTCATAAAGCTCCCGTTCTTTGTTGAGGGCACTTTCATCGGTATCCTCTCGGGCGCGGCGGCTTGGGGACTGACCTGGTTTATCTACGACTCGGTGTTCTCGCTCTTCACCGACAACCTCACGCTTTGGGAAATGTTCGGCTTCTTCGACCTCATTCCCTTCGACAGCATAAGCCCGTTCATTCTTCTCATAAACTGCGCTGCCGGTGCGTTTTTGGGCGCTGTCGGCACGGTTATCAGCACGGGCAAGTATCTAAAGGTTTAATCAGCAAAATTCTTAGAGGAGAAAAAAGTGAATAAAAGAATATCTTTGGGCGTGGCAATAAGTCTGATTGCAATCGGCTGCGCTATCACATTTGTTCTGACTTGGACGGTGTCGCTCAATATCTACAACTCCAAAATCAGCAGCGCCGACCAGTATGAGGGCGTCTACGAAAAACTTCGCGAAATCGACGCTGTCGTCAAGAACAACTACATCGGCTCGGTCAGCGAGGAATCCATCGAAAGCGGCATCATAAACGGCTATGTAAGCGGTATCGGCGACAAGTACGCGTCCTACCTCGACGCCAACAATTACTACGAGCTTCAGCAGACCACGGGCGGCGTTGTAAGCGGCGCGGGACTTGTGGCGCAGGCGGACGGCTCGGGTTATCTCGTGGTCACAAAGGTCTACACCAACAGCTCCGCTCATCTCAACGGCGTTAAAGCAGGCGACGTCATCACCGAAATCGACGGAAAATCGCTTCTCTCAATGGAAGAGAAAACCGCGCTTGAGAAAATCTCGGGCGAAATCGGCACAAAGCTCACCATGAAGCTCCTGCGCGATGGCGAGGAAATCAACGTGAGCCTTATCCGTCAGCAAATCGATATCGAATCCGTTACGGGTGAAATGCTCGAAAACGGCATTGGATATATAAAAATCACCTCGTTCAACGACAAGACTGCCGAGCAGTTCGCGGGTGCGCTCAGCTCGCTCACAAGCTCCGGACTGAACTCGCTTATCCTTGACGTTCGGCAAAACGGCGGCGGGGCGATTGCTCCGCTGAAGTCAATGCTCAACAAGCTGCTTCCCGCGTGCGTTGCCGCAACCGCCGAGTACGCAAACGGCATCAGAAAAACGCTCATCGAAACCGACTCCGCGTCAAACATCAGCGTTCCGATGGCGGTTCTCGTGGACGGCGGAACAGCCTCGGCTGCGGAGCTTTTCGCGGTTGCTCTGAGAGATGAGGGCAACGCGCTGCTTGTCGGCACGCAAACCTACGGAAAAGCGATTATTCAGGGCACATACAGCTTCCCCGACGGTACCGCGCTCACTATCTCCAACGCCAAGATTATCCCGTCAAAATCCACGCCCTATGACGGAGTTGGACTGAAGCCCGACTACGTCACCGAGCTTCCCACGGGTTCAACTCCCGATACCGTTTCCCGTGAAAACGACTCGCAGCTGCAAAAGGCTGTCGAAATTCTCACTCCCGCAGCGCCCGCTGCTCCCGAAACAAGTGAATAATTTGTCCGATTGCCGCGCAATTTATTAATTGTCGGTTTTCGACTTTTGACAAAAATGATTTGGAGGAACAACTATTATGAACAAGCCTATTACAGTTTTAACCCGCAAGGGTGAGGAACAGCTCAAAAACGAGCTTAACGAGCTTCGCTCCGTTCGCCGCCGCGAGGTTGCCGAGAAAATCAAGGTCGCGCTCTCTTTCGGCGACTTGTCCGAGAACAGTGAGTACGATGAGGCTAAAAACGAACAGGGTATCATCGAGTCGCGAATTGCCGAAATCGAGGCTACTCTCGCTCACGCGCAGATTATCGATGATGATGATATCTCCACCGAAAAGGTTGGTATCGGTATCACGGTTAAGCTCTATGACGTTGAGATGGACGAGGAGCTTGAGTTCAAAATTGTCGGCACAAAGGAAGCAAATATCAACGAGGGCAAAATGTCCGATGAAAGTCCTATCGGCGCGGCTCTGATTGGTCACAAGGTCGGCGACGAGGTTAACGTTGAAACTCCCGACGGTATCGAAAAATTCAAGATTTTGGAAATCAAGAAAGAGGGCGAGGAATAAGCAATGTCGAACGAAGTTAATCAGAATGAGGAAGTAACCGAGGTTACCCAGGAGGAGCTTGACGAACAGCACAGAGTTCGCCTTGAAAAGCTCGCCGCTCTCAAGGAGGCGGGAAAGGACCCCTATACCATCACGCAATTCCCCGTCGATATCTACAACAAGGAAATCCGCGAGCGTTTTGAGGAGCTTGAAAATCAAGACGTTGTTGTCGCGGGAAGAATGATGACGCGCCGCATTATGGGCAAGGCAAGCTTCCTCGATATCCGCGACGCTTCCGACAGAATGCAGATTTACGTTCGCAAGGACGATGTGGGCGAGGACGATTACGCTGATTTCAAAAAGTGGGATATCGGCGATATCATCGGCGTTAAGGGCAAGGTTTTCCGCACCAAAATGGGCGAAATCTCCGTCCACGCAACCGAAATCAAGCTGCTTTCAAAGTCGCTGCTCCCGCTGCCCGAAAAGTGGCACGGTCTGAAGGACAAGGAGGAGCGTTACCGCAAGCGTTACCTTGACTTAATCGCAAATCCCGAGGTCAAGGACGTGTTTATCAAGCGCTCGAAAATCATCTCCGAAATCAGAAAATTCCTCGACGGTCACGGCTATGTCGAGGTTGACACGCCCGTGCTGCTCCCGCTTGAAATCGGCGCGGCGGCTCGCCCGTTCAAAACACATCACAACGCGCTCGATATCGATATGTATCTGCGTATTGAAACCGAGCTGTACTTAAAGCGGCTGATTGTCGGCGGTTTTGACAAGGTGTACGAGGTCGGCAGAATTTTCCGCAACGAGGGTATGGACAGCTCCCACAACCCCGAGTTCACCACTATCGAAATGTATCAGGCTTACATCAACTATTTCCAGATGATGGATTTGATTGAGGATTTGTACAGAACCGTTACCCTCAATGTCTGCGGAACCGATACCGTTCCTTATCAGGGCAAGGAAATCGCTGTCGGAAAGCCGTGGGAGAGGCTCACGATGATTGAGGCGGTCAAGAAATATGCCGGCGTTGACTACAACGACTGGGCGGACGACGCTACCGCAAGAGCCTGCGCAAAGGAAAAGGGCGTTGAGGAAGTCACCGAGAAGTCCACAAAGGGCGACGTGCTTATCGCGTTCTTCGAGGAATTTGTCGAGGACAAACTCATTCAGCCGACGATTATTTACGATTACCCCGTGGAAAACTCGCCGCTTGCCAAGAGAAAACCCGAGTTCCCCGCGTTCACCGAGCGTTTTGAGTACTTCATCAATGGTATGGAATTCGGCAACGCGTTCTCCGAGCTGAACGACCCGATTGACCAGAAGGAGCGCTTCGTAAAACAGGTTGAGGCAAAGCGCGCGCAGGGCGGAAACGACGCGCAGGTTGACGAGGATTTCGTAACCGCGCTGGAATACGGTTTGCCGCCGACAGCAGGTCTTGGCTTCGGTCTGGACAGACTGGTTATGCTCTTGACCGACTCCGCGAGCATTAGAGATGTATTGCTCTTTCCCACGATGAGGATTCATTAATTTATGTCAAAAAGTCAACAGGAAGAAGAAAGACTTCGCAAGGAAAAACTGGAGCTGCTGAAGTTGAAGCAGGGCATTATCGAGGAGAGCGAAATTATCCCCGAGGACGCGCCAACGCAGTACGAAAAACCGCGCGGCTGGAAGAAAATCTCGAATTTCTTCTACCAGAACAAGTGGTTTCTTATTCCAGCGTTTTTTGCGGTGGCGCTGCTGGTTTTTCTCGCAGTTCAGTTTTTCACGCGCGAAAAAGCCGATATTGAGATAATCGTTGCCGTTACTGCGGAAAATTCCGAGCTGCTCGCGAAAATCGACGTTATCGAGGAAACTCTCGAGATGTACTGCCCCGATTTTGACGGAAACGGCAAGGTTCACGTCAGCATCGAAACCTTAGATTTGTCGATGGGCGACACGATGATACAGTACGCCGATGTTGAACGGCAAAAGTTCTCGACCGAAATCAAAATGTTCGACCGACCGCTTGCCGTCTGCGACAAGGGTTACATCAGCGACTTTATCCCGCCTTGCGACGAGGGCTACGGCTACGAGCTTTACTCAAACCTTTCGGGCGTTTTTTCCGCTGATATTCTTTACAACGCCAAGAGTGTGGATTGCTCAAAAGTGGGCATCGATTTTGCTGAGGACGCGCTTTTCTGCGTTCGCGCACTCCCCGCCGGCTCCAAATCCGAGGACAAGAACGTCATCGAGCGCCGCGAGAGAGCTTTGATTGTTCTCCAAAATATCGTTGAAGGAAATATTGTAAATCCAAAATAATCAGAACCCCCGCTCGGCAAAAAAGCGGGGGTTGGTTTGTGCCACATAACAAGCTTTGCGGGGGCGGTGCGGGCGATTTCGGCGGCATCGAACCGCCGAAATCGCGCGGGTTCCTTCACGCGCAATAAGTGCGCGCGAAGGAACCCGCGCTGTTAAGGTAAGTTTGTTCAAAGAGGTTTGCGAATTTTTTTGCGTTCGCAAAAAAATTTGGCAATGGTTGCGAAACTAGAGGATAAGTCGGTTTGTTTAAGAATAATTTGCAAAAACGTTCTTTTTTTGAATTTTTACGCTTCGCTCCAGTGCCTCCGGCGGCCAAGAACCTTTTTCTGAAGAAAAAGGTTCTTGGAACTCCAAAAAGACTTTTTTCGCTTCGCGCGAAATTTATGGGTTTAGTGCGTTTTCTTCAGTCGAAATAGGGCTATGCGCCGATTTGCCTCGCCCCGCCTTAATATCGCACGGAATATGCTCCGCCTGCGGTCTTGTCCTCATAGATACTTCTTCAAGCTCTCGCAATACTCCTGCTCCCGCCGCAAAAGCCGCTCGGCACTCTCCTTTATCCTCGGGTCGGCGTTGTGCGAACGGTTCACCGCGTGCTGCATATCGATAATCCCCATAGTCGTCCCCTGCACCATAATTTTCGCGATATTATGCCCGCTCTGATTTGTCGCCGTCTTCACCGCAATCCCCATCTTCGACATCATCTTCCCGAACGGCGCAGCCTCCTCAGCAACCTCGTTCCGCTTCACAAGCTCGTTTTTCGCCTGCTCGGCAACGTTCTTATACCGCTCCTTTTCGCGGTTTATCTCCCGAAACAGCATATTGTTCTTGCAATGCTTCAAAACGTCCGACGACGCCTCATAAGCCATCTGCGAGTTGCGGTAAACCGCTTGCAAAATCTCTGCGTTTTGACGCTCTCTGATTTTATTTGACATTCCGATTACCTCACTTTCTTGCACTATTTTGTGCAATAAACGAGGAAATATTGTTGACAAAAAAAGGAAAACCGCCGAGCTTTTATCGGCGGTTTTCGGTTTGTTAAGTTGGTTAAGACAAATCACCAAGCGCGTATTTCGCAAGGTCGGGCAGCTCGTCGCGCGTGATGAAAAGCGAGCTGTTGTAGGCGTTGTTCAGCGCGGACAGCGAGTTGTACTCCGCAGAAAAAGCGCCGTTCTCCTTGATGACGTACTTCCCGCTTTCAAGCGCGCTCCAAAGCCACAAGGCGTTGTCGCGCTTCATCAAATCCGCGCTCGGGAGCACGTCCCGCGAGGTCGCGCAAATCGGTTTTCTTGTCGAAAAGGTTTCCGAGAGCGCGGAGAATCTTCCCGCAAAGGACGAGTTTGAGTTCTCAAAAATGCTCTGCCCGATGATGTCGCAGTAGCGTGTTCCCGGGAAAAAGTCCTCGCTGCTGCCGCTCCACACCCAAATCAAATTTGAGAGCTTGTGGTATCGGCAAAGTCTGTCGAAAATCAGCCGATATAGCTTCCCGTGGCACTGTGCGCTGTCGCCCCACCAGTAAAGCCCCGCGTCCGCGTTCGGCACGGGCTCGAAAATCACGGGGATTTTCTCATCGCTGAACTGCTTGAGCACCGCCGCGATTTTGTCGATGTCGTTTATCAGCGAAACCATATTCGGCGACAAAAAGCTGTTTTCGACCATCAGCTTCAGCTCGTCCGCGTCCATCAGCGCAACCTCGTCAAGATTTTTCACGTCAAGCGCTTCTTCCATATCAAACGCGCCCGCGTCCACCGAGTGTTTTGTGTTCGGGGAGAACCAGTGCCATTTGTACGACACAATCCCGCCCGATTTTCCCCAGTCAAGCGCAAGTCCAATGTCCTTTTGCAGCTTTTCCGCGTTCTCATCACCGTCACGCGTTGCCGTGGCTAACTCGCTTGTGCGAATCGCGGGATAGCGCCCCGTTGCCTTGTAAACCGCGTCAATCTCCGCGTTTGTTCCGAGGGAAACGTTTGCTGCCGCGAGAACAGCGCTCCCGTAAATCTCCGAGAGGTACTTCATCACACCGACCGTTTCAAGACTTGCCGATGGATTTACCGCGGAAGTTCCCACACGATAGCAATCCGCGCTCACCGCGTCCGAGTTCTCGACCAGAATATAATCGATATCCGCAGTTCCCTGTTCCACAACAAAATCCAGCGTGTTCGCGCCGCTCGTGAGGTAAATCGAGTCCACCGAGCAATAACCGAAATCAGCGTTCCCTTCCTTTGCCGCAGGAATGTAAATCACGCCCTCCGCCTTTTTCTTGACGTACAGCTTCACCGCCGCGCCGCTCTCCGAGCGCGCCGAGATGATTACGCGATAAAGCTGCGGCGTGTTTGCGTTGACGATATGCGTGAGCCGCCCGCCCTCTTTGAACGTTAGAAAACCTTTTCCGTCAAATTCGCCGTCCGTGCGCTCCGAAGCGTCCTCAAAAACCCCGCCCTCGGCGTTGAGCTTGGACAGGAATTTCTGCTTGATAACAGTGAAATCGGACGTGGAAAACTTGTCCGATATCTGCGAAATTTCGGCGGACGACTGCTCAAAGTCGGTGCTTTCGCCCGGCAAATCCGATATTCCCGAATAGTCGGGAATCCGCGAACAGCCCGTTATTCCCGCCAACAAGAGCAGGGCAGATACCGCTTTTATGATTTTTTTCATTGCAAAACCTTTACTCGATTACAATTACATCGCCGTCGTGAATTTCCTCGTCAAGACGCGCGATTTTGCCGTTTATCGTTATCGTTCCCGCGCGAGAGAGCAGCTTTGTCGGGTCATCGGAAAACGCCGCCGCAACGTCCAGAAAAATCGGTGCGCGTCCGTCCTCACGAAGCGGGAACTGCGTTTCGATACCGTTCACCGTGATAAGCGGATTTTTGCGCGGCTCTTCGGCTTTCTCCTGCGTTTTCTCGGGAACAGTCGGCGCTTCTTCAACACGATTTACCTCAAAACTCGGCTTTGCCGGCTCGATTACATCGCCGCTTTTCAGCTTCTCCGAACCGTCCGCTTTTTCGCCGTTCAAAGTAACCTCGTCCGTGATTTCAAGCGCTTTCAGCAGCTTTTCAAGCGTGTCCCTTTCAACAAGCGTGATTTCATCGCCCTCGTTTATTCTGCGTTCACCCGCAGCCTCCTTGCCGTTCAGCAGGATAAACTTGCCCGCGCGCTCCTTTTCACCGAAAACGTTAACCGTAAAGCCCTTCGTTGTGTGCAGGTTGAAATAATCCGAAAGGTGCGCGGACGCGTTTTCACCGCGCTTTGCGGGCGTTATCACAACCTCGTCGCCCTTTGTGACAACCGTGTTGAGCGAAGCAAGCTGCCCATTGACCATAATTTCCGAAGGCTTCGCGGGCTTTCCGTGAAGGTTGATTTTCTCGCCGTTCAGCGTGAACGAAAGCGATTTCCCTGCGCCCGCGATAAGCTCCTCTGGCTTTATTTTCGCGAAATTCAGCAGCTCAAATACCGTGAGCCTGTTTGTGTCGAGCGCGCGCAGCTTTTTCCCGTTCACCGTAATTGTCGTGTAGTCATACGAAACGCCCTCGCCGTAGCTCAGCGCAATTCCGAGCGGGGTTGTGTGCTCCGCGCCAAGCGGCATTGTATCGGGCGCGGTTATCCTGCGCAAAAGCTCGCGTCTGCCCGCGATAACGCGCGAAACGTCCATATTCAGCTCACGCGCAACCCGCTCCGGCAAGCCCTCCAGCTTGCTTCCGCCGCCGACAATAAAGACAGCCTGCGGGGGAGTTGCGTTCGCCGCCACAATTTCCTGCGCGATAACCTTCGCCAGCTCGTCCGCAGCGGGCGCGATTATCTCGGCAACGCGTTTTTTCGTGATTTTGTTCTGCATAAGCAGGATATTCGTGTAGGAAATTTCTTCCTCGGTGCTTGTTTTGATAGCCTCGGCGGTGTTGAAATCAACGAGAAGCTCCTTCATCAGCACCTCCGTTATCTCATCGCCCGCGGTTGTCGCCATTCCGTAAGCCACAACGCTCCCGTCGCGCGATATCGCAACGTCCGATGTTCCCGCGCCGATATCGCAGAGCGCGAGATTAATCAGCCGAAGCTCCGGCGGGATAACCGCGTTCATCGCGGCAATCGGCTCAAGCGTTATTCCCGCGATTTCAAGCCCCGCTTCGTCAACCGCCGCGCAAAGGCTCTCCACAACATAAGCCGGCAAAAACGCCGCGATAAGCTCGGTTGTCAGGCGCTCGCCGCGGTGTCCCTCGGGCTTCGTGACCTTGAACCCGTCCAGCGACAGCGAAATCACGCTATGTCCCACGCAATAAAACGCGGCGGAGTCGTTTTTCGCCGAGAAATCCGCGCAGGTTCTGCGTACCGCGTCAAGCTCGGTTGCGGCAAGGATTTCATCGGTAATCATCTTTTCCTTGTCCAGCTTGTACTCCCACGAACAGCGGACGGTCTTCAGAGCGCGCCCCGCCGCCGCTATACAAGCCGACTTGAGCGCGATGTGATTTTTCTGCTCAAGCGCGCGCCGAACCGTTTTTATATCCTCGGCAACCGTTTTGATGTCCTCAATCTGACCATCGTTCATACAGCGTTTTTCGTGAGCAACGGTTTCGATATCGAGAATTTCGCAGCCCGTAGCAAGCTTTTTCGCGAGCACGCCGACAATTGTCCGAGTGCCGATATCGAGCGCGAAAATTATATCACCCTGCGGAATTTTCTTCGCAGAAGCGGAATTTTTCCCGCCTGTTTTAGCCGCTGCGTTTTTCTTTGGTCTGCCTGCGCGATTTTTTTGTTCCATATTATCCACCTGTCAAAATCAAATTAGTCCTTGATTTTAAGAGCCTTTCGCAGTTCCTTTTCCTTGGAGTTCATCATAACCACAAGCACGATGTCCCCGCTGAGCAGGATTGTCGCACCGCGCGGGATTATCGTTCTGCCGCCGCGGTTTATACAAGCGATGTTGCACTGGTCGGGCAGCGAAAGCTCCGCCAGCTTTTTCCCCTGGTAAACGTAATTTTCGGGGAGCGTTATCTCAACAAGCGACGCATCGTCGTACTCCTCGTCAATCGACAGCAGCTTTTTCATCGCGCTGAAATCAACCTCATGCTCAAGCTGCTGAATGATATTTTCGGTCGCCGAAACCACGATGTCAACACCGAGCTGTTTCATAACGTCGGCGTTTTTCGGGTTGTTGACCTTGGCAATCGTTTTCCGCACGCCAAACGCTTTCTTCGCGACCTGACAGCATATCAAATTGCACTCGTCCTTGCCCGTAACCGCAATCACGCAGTCCGCTTTGTCCGCGCCGCAAGCCAGAAGCGTTTCAGCGCTTGTGCCGTCCCCGCACGCAACCTCCGCTTCAAGATTGTTCGCGCAGTAACGGCTCTGCTCCTTGTTTTTCTCGATTATCGTGACCTCATAACCGTGCTCCAGCAGCGTTTTCGTGAGGTAAAATCCAACTTTTCCCCCGCCGACAATAATTGTTTTCATATCCGTTTACCTCAATTCTTTTTCGCAAAAACCAACTTGTCGCCCGATTCAAAGGCAATCGGCTGATTGTTATACAAAATAAAACCGGCATTTCCGCGAATTATCCCGAAAAGCGACTCCTCTTCCTCGAGCTCGATGTCCTCGGGCAGGCAGCCAACGTAATTCTCGGGCAGCGCGATGGTCGAGAATTTTATCCGCGCGTTCCCAAATCTCAGCTCCTTATCCTTGTTTTCCTCTTCCTCAAGAGCCGCGCACGCCGCGCTTACCGTAAGCTTGGTCGGGCTGATTATGGCCGCGCCGATATCCTCGAAAACGCGGCATTTTCCAACGTTGTCCAGCCGCACAAAAATCTTCGGGACACCAAAAACCTCCCGTGCAATCTGCGCGGTCATAAGGTTCATATCGTCGTTTTCCGTCACCGCGAAAAGCGCGTCGCAAGCGTTTATTCCCGCGCGTTTGAGAACGTCCTGGTCAATCGCAATGCCGGTTGCCGTGAAGCCGCTGAAATCCGCAGGGAGCGCCTCAAAGCTCTCGGGATTTCTGTCGATAACCGAAATGTCGTTTCCTTTTTTGTCAAGCGCTGCCGCGAGGGTGCTTCCCACCGTGCCACAGCCGATAATCAATATGTTCATACTCTACCTCTATGTTCGGGCAGCGCCGCGAATTTCGCTTTGCCGCCTTTTATTTCCCAACACAAAACCGCTCGAAAACTGCCGCGATAACCTCGTCCGAGGCGCGTTTGCCCGACAGCTCGTAAACCGCGTCCAGCGCCGCTTCAAGCTCCACACCAACAGCGTCGGGGGTAACGCCCATTTGCGCTGCCGAAAGAGCCGCGCGGACGTGCTCGCTTGCCCGCATAACGCAGCTTCGCTGGCGCTCGTTTGCGAGAAATCCCGCGTTCGCGTCAAACTTGTCGAGATTGAGCCGCGAGGTTATCTCACACGCGATAACCTCCGCCGCGTTTTGCTCCCTCGCGGAAATAACCGCCGCCTTGCCGAGATTTTCCTCAAGATACGAAATATCAAGCCTTGTTTCAAGGTCGCTTTTGTTGATAACGGGCACCACGTTCTTGCCCTTAATCAGCTCAACAAGCCGCTTGTCCTCATCGGAAAGCTCCCGCGAACCGTCAAATACCGCAAGCACAATATCCGCGTTTTCAAGCCGTTTGATCATAATCTCAACGCCAATTTTCTCGATTTCATCATCGGTTTCGCGTATTCCCGCGCAGTCCGACAGCAGGCAAACCGCGCCGTTTAAATTCACGGTTTCCTCGACAATATCGCGCGTCGTTCCCGCAACGGAGCTGACGATGCTTCTCTCGCGCCCCGAAAGCAGGTTCATAATCGTTGACTTGCCGACGTTCGGTTTTCCGACAATCGCGCAGGAAATTCCCTCGCGGATAAGCCGCCCCGCGTCGTACTCCGACAGCAGCTCCCCGAAGTCCTCCTCGATATCCGAAAGCCGCTCACAGAGCCATTCTTCAGTAACAACGGGCGTGTCGTCGTCGGGATAATCAATCCACGCGGAAATCTGCGCGGACACCTCCATTATCTTCTCGGAAATCCCCTCGCAGCGTCTGTACAGCGCACCCTCGCGCTGCGCGTTTGAGCAGGACAAAAGCTGCTGCCCCTGCGCGGAAATTATATCGGCAACCGCTTCTGCCTGAGTGAGCGACATTTTGCCGTTTAAGAGCGCTCTTTTCGTAAATTCACCGGCAGCTGCGGGTTCAGCTCCCGCTTTAAGGCAAGCCGTGAGCACGCGCTGGGTGACGTAAATTCCGCCGTGACAAAAAATCTCGCAAACGTCCTCGCCGGTGTAGGAGTGCGGCGCCCGGTAAACGAGCAAAACGCCGTCGTCAAGCCGCTCCACGCCGTCAAAAATCTTGCCGTAAGCTGCGGTATATCCGCTCATTTCGCTCACGTTGACCGCGGGGTAAATCGTCCTGAACACGCTCTCGGCAACCGAAAACGAGCTCTCCCCCGATATCCTCACCGCCGAAATTCCTCCGACAGCCGCAGGCGTTGCAATCGCGCAGACCGTTGACAAAAAATCACCTTATTTCTTCCTGAAAAGTTTCTTGAAAAAGCCCTGTTTTTCGCCGTTTTCCTCGGCTTGTTTTTTCGGGGAATTTTCCTCGGTTTCCTCCTCCGAGAAAACGCTCAGCAAAATCGGTTTCGCCTTGAATTCCTCGGCTAAATCGTTGAGGAGATAGGTGTAAATTCCCGTGGGCTTTTCAATCTTGTAATCCTCGATTTTATCGCACTGCAACAGCATTTCAAGCTTCTCGCACATTCTCTCGGGGAGCGACTCGGCGGCGCTTTCGTAATACTCCTCGCAGGCGATGTTGTACTCATCGGCGGGATTTCGTCCGGCAATCTGCGTAAGGTGGATTCCCTCGCGAAGGTACGCCGTGTAATCGAGATAATCGCTGTGAAACTCGTTCAGAAGCGCCGCGAGAACCTTGTTTTCAAGCGCTTGAACCGCGTCCTCTCCGAATTTTCCGCAAGCCTTTTTGTAAAGCTCGGGCGCGTTTTTCTGCCACAAATCGCTGTTATATTCACCGTCAAGAAGCGCGTTTCTCTTGGAAAACGTCATCTCGCGGTGCTTTTCGCCGATAAGCGTGTACTTCATCAAATTCACGCGCTCGTCAAAACCATCGCCCTCGGAAATCCTCTGGACGCGCTCCGCTTCCCGAAGAACCGCTTTGTCGGCTATCGCGCCCTCAACCCTCGTCTGCGGGAAGTGCCGCCCGCAAAGCCGCCTGAGGTCGTTCTTTATCATAATCTCATCGTCGAGCGCCGCGAAAAATCTGCTCTCGCCAACGTCGCCCTGACGTCCCGCGCGTCCTCTCAGCTGCTGGGCAATCCGCGAGCTTTCGCGCATTGACGTGATAATCACAAGAAGCCCGCCGACCGACTCCACGAAAGGCTTGTCCGAGCAGTCCTCGCCGCCAAGCTTTATGTCAACGCCGCGCCCCGCCATATTTGTCGAAATCGTCACCGCGCCGCGCTCGCCTGCCTTTGCGATAATTCCCGCTTCCTCGAAGTTGTTTTTGGCGTTCAGAACCTTGCACTCCACGCCCTTTTCACGCAAATCAGCGGCAAGACTTTCGCTTTCCTCGATACTCTCCGTACCAACAAGCACGGGGCGCTTCTGCTCAAAAGCCTCGCAGACCGCCGCGATTATCGCCTTGCGCTTTTCGGTTTTGTCAAAGTAAATTTCAAGCGGGTGGTCAACCCTCGCGCACGGAAGTCTTGTCGGGATAACCTCGGTCAAAATGCCGTAAATCTTCTCAAATTCCTCTCGCGAGGACTCCGCAGTTCCCGTCATTCCCGAGATTTTCGGGTAAAGCCGCGCGAAATACTGGAGCGCGATGTTGCCCATAATTCTGCCGCGTGACGTGATTTTCAGGTTATGCTTCGCTTCACAGGCGGGCTGGAGTTCACCGGGGAAAACGCGCCCCGCCGCCGCTCTTCCCGTAAATTCGTCAATAAGCACAATTTTCCCGTCACGGACAATGTAATCCTTGTCCTCTTTCAAGATATCGCGCGCCTTTATGCAAGCGGTGATTTTCGCGAGAAGCCCCGCGTTTTCCTCACCGTAAATATTCTCGACAGAAAACAGCTTCTCCGCTTTATCCGCGCCGTTGTCGGTGAGATAAATGTTGCGCGAATCCTCGTCAAATTCATAATCGCCGTCAGCAAATTCACCGATTTTCCCGTAAACCAGCGCCGTGCTCTCGTCCTCGTGAACGGCAACGTCACCCGCGATTACAAGCGGTATCCGAGCTTCATCGATGAGGATACTGTCCGCCTCGTCAAAAATCGCGAAATCCGGCTTCGGGAAACACATTTCCTCGGTTTCATAGCAAACGAAGTCCTTGAGATAGTCAAATCCCGCCTCTTTCGCCGTGATGTAGACAACCTGCTTCTGATAAAGCGCCTTTCGTTCATCTCGCGGAGTTTCCTCGGTTATACAGCCGACCGAAACGCCCATTTCCTCGTAAACGGGTTTCATCCACTCACAGTCGCGGTGCGCGAGATAATCGTTGAACGTGAGGACGTGCGTGTGACCGCCGTTTAAAGCGTGAGCACAAGCCGCAAACACCGCGCAGAGCGTCTTGCCCTCGCCCGTCTGCATCTGCACCATTTTACCCTCGGACAGCGCAAGCGCTGCCGCAAGCTGCTCGTCAAACGGCGTTATCCCAAGCGTTTTCTCAACAGCTTTATAGCACCGCGCGAAGATTTCCTCGAGAGAATTTCCCGAAAAGTTCCCCGCCGCCGCAAGCTGTTTGATTTTTTCCACAGTCTTATTCAACCGAAATTCCTCCGTTAAGCGATGAGATTACGCACGCGCGTTCTGCGTGAGCGAAAGCAGCTCGTTTCTGCGGCTGTTGAGCCAGCGCATAACCGTGCGGGTTGTCTGACCGTTTCTCGCCATCTCGCAGAGGCGGTCGAACGAAACCCATTTTGCCGCGCAGACCTCAGCCGCCTGCAATTTCAGCGCAGAAAGCGGCACGTCGCGCACCACGATGTAAAAATCGCGCAGCATACTTTCGGTAACCATCGTCCACTCGTGCCGAAGCTCCTCAGGACGCGCTTTTATGCCCGTTTCCTCGAAAAGCTCGCGGACAGCCGCCTCGCGCGAGGTTTCACCGACAACCGCGCAGCCGCCCGAGCACTCCCACTTGCCGCCGCTTGTTTTTTCGGGAACACGCTGTGTGAGCAAAATCTCGCCGCGCTTGTTCACCGTCATAACCTGAACCACAATATGATACTCCCCGAAAGGTATCGGCGCGCCGCGCTGAACCTTTCTCCCGAGTGGTTCCCGGTTGATTGTATACAGGTCGAAATACTCCATATTAAATTTTTCTCCGTTTTATTCATTATTGAATATTATACATTCTATTCTATTATAACATATATCCGTGCAAATTTCAAGGTTGACAGAGCATTTTTTCCGTGATATAATAAACGCAGAGATTTATTTCTCCCTATATTTTACATTATTTGTAAATGGAGTTGTTGAAAATGTATAATCCTGTAATTTTTGACCTTGACGGAACATTGCTGAACACTATCGGTGACCTCGCTGCGGCGGGAAACTACGCGCTTTCGCAGATGGGTTTTCCCACTCACGAGGTGAACAAGTACCGCTATTTTGTTGGAAACGGCGTGCCGAAGCTTATCGAGAGAATTCTCCCCGAAAACCACACCGAGGCTGATTTCAACACGGCTTATCGGTTGTTCGGCGAGTACTACGAGCTGCACAAAACCGACAGCACCAAGCCGTATGACGGTATCCCCGAGCTGCTTGAAACGCTGACTGCGCGCGGGATAACCTGCCTTTGCAATTCAAACAAGTCGCACTCTTTCTCCTGCGAGCTGCTCGAAGGATTTTTCGGGGACAAGCTCACCGAGATTGTCGGCGGCGAACACGGTTTCCCGAAAAAGCCCGCACCCGAAGCGGCGCTTTACCTTGCCGAAAAGTACAAGAAGGACGGTTTTTCGCCCATTTACATCGGCGACAGCTCCGTTGATATGCAAACCGCCGCAAACGCGGGTTTTGACGCGTGCGGGGTTTTGTGGGGGTTCCGCGACCGCGCCGAGCTTGAACAATTTCACCCGAAGTTCCTCGCGGGAAATGCCGAGGAATTGCGGGAAATTATTCTTGGTGAATGAGATGAAAATTGAACATATCGCAATTTACACAACAGATTTGGAGCGCGAGTGCACGTTTTTCGAGAAGTATTTCGGAGCAGCGCGCGGCGAAAAATACAACAATCCCAAAACCGGTCTGCAAACCTATTTCCTCACCTTTGACGGCGGCGCGCGGCTTGAGGTGATGACGAGAGCAGAGTGCGTAAACCAACCGCGCGAGCGTTTTGCCGCGGGATTTGCGAATATCGCGATAAGCGTTGGGAGCAAGGAAAAGGTTGTCCAACTCACCGAGCTGCTCGAAAAGGACGGCTTTGAAATCGCTAGTCCACCGCGAACCACAGGCGATGGGTATTTCGAGAGCGTTGTCCTTGACTTTGACGGGAATTTTGTCGAAATAACAGTTTAACGCGGACGTTTTAGCGCCCGCGTTTGGCTTTATGATGAGGAATTCTCGTTGATTTTCGTGCCGCTCTTGAATATCAGCGCCACCAAAAGTCCGAAGAAAATTGCCGCCGATATCCCGACAGCCGCGGACGTAAAGCCGCCCATAAACGCGCCGAGAAGCCCGTGTTCATCAACGGCGCGGCGCACACCCTTTGCGAGAAGATTGCCGAAGCCCGTAAGGGGAACGGTCGCGCCGCCTCCCGCAAAGTCTACAATCGGCTCGTACCAGCCCAGCGCGCCGAGAACAACCCCCGCCACAACGTACGACGTGAGTATTCGCGCGGGCGTGAGCTTTGTCAAATCAATCAGAACCTGTCCGATTGCACAAAGCGCCCCGCCGACTATAAATGCCCAAAGATAATCCAAAAAAATATCCATTTTTTCTCCTTTCAACCGCTTGCTTTTGCCAAATTTCAGCCGCGTGTTATCTCAACCGCACACGCATAATTTGTGAAAATGCCGCGCCGCATACTACTTTTATATCGGCTAATTCCGCTTTACACCGCCGTTTTCAGCGGTTCGTTATCTCGACAGCGTGTGCGATACTCGGGATTTTGCCGCCCCGCTGAACTCCTGCGACAATGCATAAAAATCGCTTTGCAATGCGGTTTTGTCGTGATTTCAACCGTGCGGTTTTCTCGCACGGTAACCAGTTTTTTAGCTTGTAAGGCAAACGTTACAACGAAAAAATCCGCTTTATACCGCGATTTTCGCCGAATATTATCCGTGCGTTATCTCGACAGCGTGCTCAATACCTAAGATAATTTCACCCTGCTGAACACCTACATCAGTGTGCAAAATCCGCTTTGCAATACGGTTTTAGCGAAATTTCAGTCGTGCGTTATTTTACCGCACACGCGAAATTTGTGAAAATGCCGCACCGCGAACTCCTTTTCACCGGCTAATTCCGCTTAACACCGCCATTTTCAGCGGTTAGTTATCTCGACAGCGTGCGCGATGCCAGGGATATTGCCGCCCTGTTGAACCATCGTCGGTGACATCAGCGCGCCGGTTGCCACATACAAAATCCGCTTCATATCGCCGTTTTCGACGTGCTTCAGAAAATGCCCGCACATCATTGACGCCGAACAGCCGCAGCCGCTTCCGCCTGCGTGCACGTCCTGCTTCTCACGGTCGTAAATCAGCAATCCGCAGTCCTTGTGGTGCTGTTCGAGGGCAACTCCGTCCCGCTTGAACAGCTCGTACAGCATATTGCTTCCAACTTCTCCCAAATCGCCCGTGATTATCGCGTCATAATCCTCTGGGTGTGAACCCATATGCTTCAAATGCCGCGAAATTGTGTCATAAGCCGCACCCGCCATCGCTGCGCCCATATTGTTCAAGTCGGGAATTCCCATATCCTGGATTTTTCCAACTGTTGCCGCTTTGATAAACGGCGGCTTCTGGCTTGCCGCAACAATCGCCGCTCCCGCAGCCGTTGCCGTCCACTGCGCTGTCGGTGTGCGGACGCCGCCGTAGTTGAGCGGAAACCTAAACTGCCGTTCTGCTGAAGAATAGTGCGACGAGGCAACCGCCGCCGCGTTGTCCGTGTAGCCTGCGTTGACCATCGCGCCCGCCAAAAGCAGCCCCTCCGCGAACGTTGAACACGCGCCGTAAATTCCCAGAAACGGCACATAGAAATCCTTCAGACCGTAGGACGAGCCGGTGCACTGATTCAGCAAGTCGCCCGCGAAAATCAAGTCCATCTTCTCGGGCACAAGCCCCGCCTTGTCCATCGCGTGGTTCAGCGCCTTCTGCTGAAAAAGCGCCTCCGCTTTTTCCCAGGTATCCGCGCCGCCTTTGTTGTCGCTGATTATCTCGTCAAATTCGTCCCCGAAAGGCCCGTCGCTTTCCACACTTCCCGCAACGCTCCCGTATGAAATTATCGATGCGTTGCTGTAACGAAAGGTTTTTCCCTCGCAAATTGCCACAAAAATTCCCCCTTACAAAAGCGTTTGGATATAGTAGATAATGCCGTAAACTATTGACGCCGAGATGCCGTAAACCAGCACAGGGCCTGCGATTACAAACATTTTCGCGCCGAGACCGAGCACATAGCCTTCGCTCTTGAACTCAAGCGCGGGCGATACAATCGAGTTCGCGAAGCCGGTTATCGGGACGAGCGTGCCTGCGCCTGCGTGCTGCGCGATTCGGTCGTACAGCTTGAAGCCCGTCAACAGCGCACTGAGGAAAATCAGCGACATCGATGTGAGCGCGCCCGCGTCGTCCTGCGAAAATCCAAGCGCCGCGTACATATTTAAAAGCGCTTCGCCGAGCGTGCAGATTGCGCCGCCTATCAAAAACGCCATCGGTATTGTTTTGCTCATCGAAGACGGCGGCGAAACGCGTTTCGCAAGCTCGCCGTATTCTTGATTTGAAATATTCATAGAAATCAAATTTCCTTTGCCGAAAAATTTTGAACAGAAGTATTAAGCAATAATAAAATTAACTTTAAACGAGAAGTTCCTATAAAGTATGATTCTTGCCATTGTTATTTTTTAGACTTTGAAATTATCAAAAATGATAAGCAAATAGATTTAGAAATTGATGGTAAACAGCATTTATATAGAGCTGAAAGCGATAAAAAGAGAGATGCTTTTATCAGCAAAACTCATATTATATACAGGGTTCCTTGGAACGATATAAGGTCTGATGCTGGTAAAGCAATTATGAGAGCTAAGATTGATTCATTTATTAAGTTTTATAATGAGCTTTAATGCCGGTTTACCGAAGTGGCTAAACGGAGCGCACTTGTAATGCGCCGGGGAAACCCTACGCAGGTTCGAATCCTGTGGCCGGCACCATTTATCGAGGCGTGGGATATCAGTCGTCCGCTAGCTTTGGGAGCTAGATCAGGCCTGGGCAGCACGGGTCGCCTCGACCATTTGTGGGGTTGTAGCTCAATTGGGAGAGCACTTGTCTGGCAGACAAGAGGTTGCGAGTTCGATGCTCGTCGATTCCACCATCAGTAAAGCTTGTACTTATTTCTATTCATTCCGCCAAAACCTAGGGACGTTGTAGAGTCAAGCTCAACAATGTTGGAGAAGGAAAACTCCGCAAACCCTTACAGTTTCGTTAGTGTTAGATATATGCACTAAGAAGTTAAACTGAGTTATCCGGATATAGGACAGCTTGAACTACTCCGCATGATTCGGGATCATGAGATCGCTGGTTTGAATCCGGCTATCCGGACCATATTAGAGCCTGTACTTATTTCTTTGCTTAGGGAGCCGCTGTTTGCTGGTTCGAGTCCAGCCTTCCCGACCATTACCGGGAAGTAGGCAAATTGGTAAAGCTGGCGATTATCAGTCAGGTCATTACGCTCCACTGACGCAATTGGCAGACGTGGCAAGCTCAAACCTTGCATTTTCTCAGTTCGAGTCTGGGGTGGAGTACCATAACAAAAACGCAAAATTTGCAATAATGTCATATTAAAGGAGAAAAAGTTATGATGCAAATGAACAGAAAAAACACTAAAAGTAGAAAAGCTAGAAAAACTAGTTTATTTGATCATGGCTTAATTAGTTAGCAAAAGTTATTTGAAGAGATAATTGATGCTGAGTGGTTAAGCTGCTCAGCATTTTTTCTAGAATTATATCAGTGCGATAAATAAAAAATGCCTCAGTAACTCAACTGGACAGAGTAACGGTCTTCTAAACCGTAAGTTGCAGGTTCGAGTCCTGCCTGGGGCGCCAATATGCACCTATAGCTCAGTTGGCTAGAGCACGTGACTTTAGAATAATAGAAGCTCAATAAAGAAATTTATTGATGAACACTCCGCTAATTCGGTGAAACCTAAACAGCGAAAATTGCATGAAAACGCCGAGCAAGAGAAGAAATTCTTATGTGTAGAGACTTTACACGGAGAGCCTAAGTAGAAATATATGGCTAAGACAAAGTCCGGACTACAATTTGAAAAAAATGTAGTGAAGTAATCACGGGGTCCAGGGTTCGAATCCCTGTGGGTGCACCAATGTGTCATTCATATAATTGATAATATTTTTAACCATTACTCAGAAAAGTTTGAGTTTGAATTCAAGGCGACTCATCATTTTAAAAAGCACAAGACTTTTATGTGCTAAATTATATAGTAGAGGGTTCGAAATATGATTTGAAATAAGGGTTTAACAAGTAAAACTTCTGAGAGTGTAGCAAAAGCACAACAACATTTAAAAGATTACTATAAAATACATGCTGGTGCGTGAACTGGTAAAAAACATACTGAAGAAACGAAAGCTAAGATAAGTGCAGCTAGAAGAAAATACTTAAATGAGCATCCAGATAAAGTGCCATTTAAGTTAAATCATTCATCTAAAGAAAGTTTTCCAGAAAAATATTTTAGAAAATGACTTAAAAATGAGGGTTTGTTAGAAGCACAAGAATTACAAATTGATAGATATACTTTAGACTTTGCATGACCAGATAAAAAAATTTATTTAGAAATTGATGGAAATCAGCATAAGTTAGACTGAATGCAAAAGCACGATA
>SFLN01000018.1 GCA_004554555.1 [Eubacterium] saphenum
GGTATCTATTTTTGTTATAGTATTGTGAAAATGGCTTGGTAAATCGGAATTTGGCGATTTGATAAATTCCCATTTATCGAGCAGTTTTACAAACATACCAAACAAAAATCCGCGCTCCCGTTTCCGAGAGCGCGTGTTTTTATGAATTGCTAACCTCAATAAACTTTTGAAGCGTTTCGAGAGCCTTGCCCGAGTCGATAATTTCAGCCGCAAGCTTCACGCCGTCCTTCATTGTTTCGGCTTTTCCGCCGATAAACAGCGCCGCGCCCGCGTTCATCAGAACCGCGTTTCTCTTGTGACCTTTTTCGCCCTTGAGGATATTGCGGGTAATCTCGGCATTTTCCTCGGGTGAACCGCCAACAAGGTCGCTCTTTTGGCAGCGCTCAAAGCCGAAATCCTCAGGAGTTATCGTGTATGTCTTGAACCAGCCGTCCTTGAACTCGCAGACTGCTGTCGGTGCGGAGAGCGAAATCTCGTCCAGCTTGTCGCGCCCGTAGACAACCATTCCGCGCTTTACTCCGAGGTTTATCAGAACCTGCGCCAGCGGTTCAACGAGATATTCGTCATAAACACCGAGCAGCTGCATTTTCGGGCTTGCGGGGTTTGTAAGCGGGCCCAAGATGTTGAAAACCGTTCTGAAGCCAAGCTCCTTGCGAATCGGACCGACGTATTTCATCGAGGTGTGGTATTTCTGCGCGAAGAAAAAGCACATTCCAACCTTTTCCAGCAGCTCAACGCACTTTTCGGGGCCCTGCTGAATGTTCACGCCGAGCGCTTCAAGGCAGTCTGCCGTGCCGCATTTCGAGGACGCTGCGCGGTTTCCGTGCTTGGCAACCTTCATTCCGCCCGCTGCCGCAACCAGTGCCGATGTCGTGGAAATGTTGAAGCTATGCGCGTTGTCACCGCCCGTGCCGACGATTTCAAAAACGTCATCTCCCGCGTCAACTCTTGTCGCGTGGTCACGCATTGCCGCCGCGCAGCCCGCGATTTCATCAATAGTTTCGGCTTTCGCGCTCTTGGTTGAAAGGGAAGCGAGGAAAGCGGCATTCTGCGTGGGCGTAGACTCGCCGCTCATAATCTCGTTCATCACCGCGTACGCTTCATCGTAGGTTAAATCCTGCTTGTTTACAACCTTTTCGATTGCTTCTTTAATCATATTTTTTCTCCTTCTTTTGTACAAATTCCAAAGCCCGTTCGCTTTGAGCAAACGGGCTTTTGTTTATCAGAGCAGCTTCCTGTAAAGCTCAGCGATTTCCTCAACAGAGGTATCTCTCGGGTTTCCGGGACGGCAAGCGTCTGCGTAAGCCGACTCCGAGAGGAACTGAACGTCCTCGGGCTTTACGATATCGCGGAGATTGTCGGGAATTCCGACGTCCTTTGCGAGCTGTTTAACAGCGTCAACGGCAGCCTTTCTGTACTCCTCCTGCGACATATTTTCGGTACCCTTAACTCCCATCGCCTTTGCGATATCGCGGTACTTTTCACCGGTAACGGGTGCGTTGTACTCCATAACGGTGGGGAGAATTATAGCGTTTGCGATGCCGTGAGGCGTGTCGTAGAGCGCACCGAGCGGGTGAGCCATCGAGTGAACGATGCCCAGACCAACGTTCGAGAAGCCCATTCCCGCAACGTACTGTCCGAGAGCCATTCCCTCACGACCGTCTGCGGTGTTCTCAACAGCGCCGCGCAGCGAACGAGCGATAATCTCAATCGCCTTGAGATGGAACATATCCGAAAGCTCCCAAGCGCCCTTGGTGATGTAGCCCTCGATTGCGTGAGTGAGCGCGTCCATACCGGTTGCAGCGGTGAGGCTCTTGGGCATTGTGCTCATCATATCGGGGTCAACAACCGCTACAATCGGGATATCGTGCGGGTCAACGCACACCATTTTTCTGTTCTTCTCAACGTCCGTGATAACGTAGTTTATCGTAACCTCGGCAGCCGTGCCCGCGGTTGTGGGAACAGCGATTATCGGAACGGACGCCTTTTTCGTCGGAGCAACACCCTCAAGGCTTCTTACATCAGCAAACTCGGGGTTGTTGATGATAATTCCGATGCCCTTTGCGGTGTCCATCGAAGAACCGCCGCCGACTGCGATTATGTAATCCGCGCCCGCTTTCTTGAACTCCTCAACGCCGTGCTGAACGTTTTCAATCGTGGGATTGGGCTTGATATCGCTGTAAAGCTGATAAGCAAGACCTGCGCCGTCAAGAACATCGGTAACCTTTTTGGTTACGTTGAACTTGATGAGGTCGGGGTCGGAGCAAATCAGCGCCTTCTTAAAGCCGCGGTTTTTCGCCTCATCGGCAACAGCCGCAAGCGCGCCCTTTCCGTGATAAGAGGTTTCATTGAGAATAAAACGATTCATAACAATACTTCCTTCCTTTTTATGTTATTTGTTTATTGTTGCCAACAGCTCGTTCACGCCGTTTAGCATTTCGTTGAGGTGATTGATGTTCTCGGCGTTCTTTTCTATGTTGGAGTACATAGACTTGATTTGGCTGTTGATTTCGGTCATAGATTTCTTGATTGCGAGGAGCATATCGCTGATTTCGTTCGCGTTCTTGGTGTTTTTGTTTGCAAGCGAACGAACCTCGGTTGCGATTACGTTAAATCCAACGCCCGCAGCGCCCGCTCTCTTCGCTTCGATTGAAGCGTTGAATCCGAGCAGCGTGAGGTTTGTGGACGCGCTTTCGATTGCCTTAACGATGCCGTCGGTGTTGACAACAGCCTTCTCCGAAGCCGCAACAGCGTCCTTAATCTTATCGAAGTTGTCGGAGAGCGCCTTGACAGCTTCTGCGGTTGAAGCCATTTCGCTGTGAATTTTGGAGAATTCCGAGTTTACGTTTACGAGAACCTCCTCGTTCGTGGTGCTTTTCTCTTGAATAAGCAATTTCTGATAACCCGCTTCGGACAGCGCGTTTGCCATCTGATAAAGCAGATGCGCAGCCGACTCTATTTGCGCTTTCGGAACAACCTTGACCTTGCGAAGCGCTTCTATGTACTTGTCGGGGTCGATGTTCAGCTCAACTGCGATTTTGCGGAATTTCTCCTCATCGGGTTCCTCGGGGAGAACCTGTCCGCCTACGAGCGTGCCGATGTGCTTACCGTTGAGCATAATCGGCGCGGCAAAGTCCATCAGACCGCCGTGGCAGTAATAAACCGCAGGACGTCCTGTCTTGGAAGCCTGCTCGCCGCCCTGCAAATCGCACTGGTTGCAGCGCTCGCAGCCGACGCGCGATTTTCTCGTCAAATTCATGCAGAAATCCGTAAAATTACTTCCGTTTGTAACCGCGCTCGTGTCGTCCGTAGCAAGAGCAGCCATGCCCGTTGCGTCGGAAAACGCGTCCTGAAGCGACTGAAGGGTGTGGCGGTCGATAACGTCAAGCAGTTTTATGTTGTTCATATCCATAGCTGTAATTCTCCTTATGGGTAATATACTTCAACTATAATTATAATATTTTAAACATTTTTTGTCAACGCTTTTTTTGAATATTTGTGCAAAATTAACATTTATTTGTTAACTTAATGTGCAATTTTAATCCCGGTAAGTCACCGGATTATTCTCACTTCAACAATTTCCGTGCACATTTTCTTGACAAAAACGCGGAAATTCGTTATAATAAAGATAAGTAAAACTGCTGTAAAATAATGGAAACGAGGAGTAATTATGCGGGAAATAAAGACTGGGCGCGTTTATCGGCATTTCAAGGGTGATTTTTATTTGGTTGAGGCAACGGCTTTCGACTCGGAAACGGGCGAGGAGGTTGTTGTTTATCGCAAGCTTTACGAGGACGGCGCGCTGTGGGTTCGGCCGCTCAAGATGTTCCTCGAAGAGGTTGACCGTGAGAAATATCCCGATGTTCAGCAGAAATACCGGTTTGAACTGATGGAAATCGAAAGTAAAGCGAGGCACTGAGATGGTTAGAGAAATTGTACGGGACACGTTTTTTCTTCAAATGAAGTCCGAGCCTGCGACAGAATCGGACTTGCCGACCGCCCGCGACCTTTTGGACACTCTCGCCGCGCACAAGGACGGCTGCGTGGGAATGGCGGCGAATATGATTGGCTCTGCAAAGCGGATTATCGCGTTTGACGACTGCGGGAGGTACACGGTTATGTTCAACCCCGAAATCATCAAATTTTCCGGCGCCTATGAAGCGGAGGAGGGTTGCTTGTCGCTTGACGGAACGCGCAAAACCAAGCGTTACAAAAGCATCAAGGTTCGCTTTTTCAACGAGGATTTTCTCCCGCGCGTCAAGACCTACACCGGCTTTACCGCGCAGATTATCCAGCACGAAATCGACCACTGCCGCGGTATTCTCATCTGATTTTGAAATAATCTACAAAGCGGGAATTATCTTTTCCGCTTTGTGTATTTTCACCCAATTTTTAGAATTATTTGGTTGACAATTGTCAAAAAAACTGATATAATAATATGTGTTTTATAATCAAGATTATTAAAAGGAGTTTTTCTATGAAAAAAGCGCTTGGACTTGACAAGAAAATTATCATCTGCGTAAGCGTTCTTACGGCGGTTATGCTGATTATTTCGTCAACGGTAAGCTACATAATCACCAACAATATGATGTCATCGGAGAGTCAGTCGAAGGTTATCAACGAGCTGAAGCACCAGGCTTCATCGCTTGACGGGTGGCTCGACAAGCAGGAAGCGATTGTTTCGGACGTCGCGTCGTTTTCCGCGTCGTTTGCTCCGACGCCCGAGCAGCTCCAGAGAATGCTTGCCGCTGCCTGCACGAGCTCCGGCGGGACTGTGTACAGCGCGTATCTCGCTTATCCCGTTAACGTCACGATTTTCAACACCGATATCGAGCTGCCGCCCGAGTTTATCGTTATGGAGCGCGGCTGGTACAAGGACGCGGAGGCTGCTCACGGAACGCCTATCTGCACCTCTCCGTACATTGATTTCAACACCGGAAGTATGATTATCACGGTTGCCGCGGCGGGCTACAACACCGACGGCACGCTGTTTGCAATCGCAGGCGGCGACGTCTACATCGACCAGCTTATCAATGCGGTCAGCGAAATCAAAATCTCCGAGAACGCTTATCCGTTCCTGATTGACGCGGACGGAAACGTTCTTGTTCACCAAAATCAGGATTATCTCCCGAAAATTGTTGACCAAGAGTCCATTTTCACAAATGTTTCCGATATTCCCGCCTACAAGGACAGAGTTGAAAGCGGGACAATTACCGTCAAGAGCGACTATGACGGCGTTACGCGCGCAATCGGCACCGTGCAGCTCGCAAACGGCTGGACGCTCGGCTACGCAATCGACTACGGCACCTACACGGGCGGTATAACCACGCTGATGATTATGCAGATTGTGGTTATGGCTGCGGCAATTTTGCTGGTTCTGGTGCTTTGCGCGATTGTTGTAAAGCGTTGTATGAAGCCAATCGACAGCCTCAACGCTGCCGCCGAGAATATGGGCAAGGGCAACCTCAGCTACGAGCTTACCTACCGCGGCAACGACAGCGTTGGCAAGCTCAGCGAAAATCTTGCCGAAACCAACAAGGCGCTCAAGAGCTATGTTGACGATATCTCCGCGAATCTTTCAAGAATGAAGGACGGCGATTTCAACGTGAACTTCGGCGCGGATTATGTCGGAGATTTTGCGCCTATCAAGGACTCCATCGACCAGATTTCCAAGTCAATCGGCTCGGTTATCGACGGAATAAGCACCGCCTCCGAAAAGGTTAACCTCAGCGCGGGAAATGTTTCCTCATCTGCGGCAAATCTTGCTTCGGGTGCGCGGGAGCAGACTGAAACGGTTGCCGAGATGAGCGAGATTGCCGACAAGTTTATGACGCTCACCAAGGAAAACGGCGACAGCGCCGAGAAAGCGCTTTTCTACTCAAATCAGACGGGTGAGGCGGTTGCCGCGAGCAACGAAAGCATGAAGGAGCTGCTCGCGTCTATGGAGCAAATCACCGAGATGTCCGTTCAGATTGAGAAGATTATCAAGACAATCGATGACATCGCGTTCCAGACGAACATTCTCGCGCTCAACGCGTCAATCGAGGCGGCAAGAGCCGGCGCGGCAGGCAAGGGCTTCGCGGTTGTAGCGGACGAGGTGAGAAACCTTGCGTCCAAGTCCGCCGAGGCGGTTCAGGGCACAACCGAGCTTATCACAAGCACTGCCGAGGCTATCGAAAAAGGCTCGACAATCGCAAACGAAACTGCGGCTTCGTTGGAAGCGGTCACCGAGAAATCCAAGGAAGTTGACCTGCTTGTTGCGAGAATTTCCGAGGTTTGCGGTGAACAGACGCGCGATGTTGCCGCGATTAACGAGAAAATCGGGGTTATTTCGTCAGTCGCTCAAAGGAACTCCGAAACCGCGCAGGAAAGCGCTTCGTCAAGCGATGAGCTGAACAGCCAAGCGAAAATTCTCGACGACCTGCTCGAAAAATTCAAGTAAAATCAGAACGCTCCTTGTCAATCGGCAGGGAGCGTTTTTGCAAATTTTGCTTGACAATCGGGGAAAACAGTGATAAAATGTAAGCGTGAAAAGGAGATTTTGCGTATGAATTTTTGCTATGAATGCGGAACAAAGCTGATTGTAAAGCACCTTGACGGTGAGGGCGAAATTCCGTTCTGCGAAAAGTGCGGGACGTTTCGTTTCCCGATTTTCAACACGGCGGTGAGTATGGAGGTTTTGAGTCCAGCGAAGGATAAAATCGTGCTGATAAAGCAGTACGGCAAGGACAAAAATATCCTGGTTGCGGGATATGTGAACAAGGGCGAGAGCGCCGAGGAAACCGTCGCGCGCGAGGTTCGCGAAGAGCTTGGCGTTTCCGTTGGGCAAATCAAGTTCAACAAAAGCGCCTACTTCGAGCCGAGCAACACCCTTATGCTGAATTTCTCCTGCGTTGCCGAAACCGAGGAGCTTCACATCAACGAAAAAGAGGTTGACAGCGCGGCTTGGTACACCCTCGAGAAAATCGAAAAGGAGATTTTTCAAGGCAGCCTTGCGCACAAATTCTTGCTGGAATTTTTGCGGAAATTCAAGAACTGACTGCGCGTCTATATAAGCATTTCGGAGAGTTTCGGCTCTTCGTTTTTTATTGAACTGTTGTTGAAGTTGAACAAAATCACTCGATGGTATTTGTTAATGTTGTACCTTGTAAAGCATAGAACTATGTGATATAATTAAAGCATATAAAGCTATCGTAAACCTCAATTTTAGATAAAAAAGGAGAATAATATGGACTCAGTTATCGTAAAAAACCTCACAAAAAAATTCAAGGAAGCGACTGTTCTCGATAACGTGAACGTCACGTTTGAAAAGGGCAAGGTTCACGGTTTAATCGGGCGAAACGGCTCTGGGAAAACAATGCTTATGAAGTGCATTTGCGGGATTGTGCCGCCGACTTCGGGCGAGATTATCGTCAACGAAAAGCGTATCGGCAAGGACACCGATATCCCGAAAAATGTCGGCGTAATCATCGAAACTCCCGGCTTTATCCCGAATTACTCCGCGTACAACAACCTAAAGTTCCTCGCCGCGCTGAACAACAATATCGGCAGGGAAGAAATCCGAGATGCGATAAAAAGCGTCGGCTTGAACCCCGACGACAAAAAGCACGTCGGCAAGTTTTCGCTCGGTATGCGGCAGCGGCTTGGGCTTGCGCAGGCGATTATGGAAAATCCCGATTTGCTGATACTTGACGAGCCGATGAACGGTTTGGACAAGGACGGCGTTTGCGATATGCGAGAATACTTGCTTGCGCTGAAAGAGCAGGGCAAGACAATCCTCATCGCCTCGCACTCCGCCGAGGATATCGACATTCTCTGCGACACCGTTTGCGAAATGGATAAGGGACATCTCGAGAAAGTCAGATAAAACAATCGCAAAGCCGTTTTCAAGCTGCCCGAAATCAAAAGTCGGTGCGACCGACAGCGTATTTCGCCTCAAGTATCATCTGGGGGCGATTTTTCGCCCGCAAGCGACAAATCTATAAAGTCACAATTCCACAGCCGGTGCGACCGACAGCGTATTTCGCCCCTAGTATCATCTAGGGGCGTTTTTCGTGCCCGAAGATAATCCATAAAGTCACAATCTCATGGGTTTGTCATAAAATGAAGTAAGACTGCTTTGGCAGATTTATTTTATATAAGGAGAGATTTTTTTTATTGAATTAAATGAATATCCGAGCTGCGAAAATGTTCGGGTTTTCGATATTGAGGCGATTTCGCTTCCCGTGGTCTACAACAAATTCGGCGACCACGACCCAAACGGAATGATTTACGTTCTGAAACAGGACTCCGCGCGTATCCGCAAAAAGGCTGAGGAGCTGTTCAAACAGCCCGTTCTGCAGCCTTATGAGGAGGTTCGTCCGCTGGTTATCCGCGCGAATGTCGGCGATACTATTCGCGTAAACTTTGAGAATAAGCTGAACCGTCCCGCGTCAATTCACGTTCAAGGGCTTTGCTATGACGTTTTGACCTCGGACGGTTCAAATGTCGGTTATAACCCCGACACCACGGCGCGCCGTTTTATTCGCTACACCTGGCACGCGGACAAAGAGGGCGTTTTCCTTTTCTCTGATATGGCGGACACCCGAAGCAACGAAGAGGGAACAAACGTTCACGGGCTTTTCGGTGCGATAATCGTAGAAGCTGCGGGTTCGGAGTGGTTTGACCCGGTGACCGGAAAACCGCTTGAGAGCGGGCTGTTTGCGGATATCTACAACCCCGCAAAGCCTGCGTTTCGCGAGTATGCCGTGTTCTTCCACGACGAGCTTGAAATCAAGAACAAGGACGGCGAACAGCCCATTGACCCGCACACGGGGCTTCCAAACGGCACAACCGCGATAAGCTACCGTTCCGAGCCGATGAGAAACCGCCCGCCGCTCGACCCGCACGCCGACCACGCCGATACAGCCGAGGATATCTCGATGAGCTCGTGGGCTTACGGTGACCCCGCGCCGCCAATTCTGAAAGCGTATGTCGGTGACCCGTCGAAAATTCGGCTGATACACGGAGGAGTTAAGGAAACGCACGTTTTTCATCTGCACAATCATCAGTGGCGGCTTGAACCCGACGACCCAAAGTCCACGATTATCGATTCCATTTCGATAAGCCCGCAGGAGTGCTTCACGCTCGATATCCTGTATGGCGCGGGCAGCTTTAACGGAATGATAGGCGACGCGATTTTCCACTGTCACCTTTACTCGCATTTCCACGAGGGAATGTGGACGCTCTGGCGCGTTTTCTACCGCTTGCAGGACGGCAAGGACACCTATCCCGACGGCACGCCAATCGAGCCGCTTCAGCCGCTTCGTGACCGTCCGCTCCCGCCGAAAAAGGACAAAATGCACCCGGGTTATCCGAATTTTGTTGCGGGTGAATTCGGCGAAGAACCGCTGATACCGCCGCTTGGCTTAATCACCAAGGACGGTGAAATTGAACGAGAGCCTACCGCTCTCGAAGCGGCGAATTTTGTCGAAAATTTCGCACCGGGTGCGCTGTACACGGACACCTGCCCTCACTGCAAGGACGAAAACCCTGCCGGCTGCTCCTGCTGTCCCGAATGCACGGACGAAAATGTCAAGGTCTTTGAAATCGCGGCTGTTCAGGCGAAAATTTACTACAACAAATACGGCTGGAACGACCCGCAGGCTCGTTTCTTCGTGATGAAAGAGGAAATCGAAAAAGTCGGCTCGCTCGATGAGTATATCCGCCGCGTTGAGTGCGGGATAATCCGTCCCGAGCCGCTTGTGATACGCGTTAACGCGGGCGACTGCATTGAAATTCGCTTGACAAATTTCCTGCCGAAGTATATCGAGGGCAACGAGTTTCAGCTGAAAACGCTCACCGATATTGTCGGGTATCACATTCATCTCGTGAAGTTCGACACGATTGTATCGGACGGCGCGGCAAACGGCTGGAACAACATCGCGGGCGCGCGTAAATGCGAAACGCTTATCGAGCGGTTTTTTGCGAACGAGGAACTGAACACGGTTTTCTTCCACGACCACCTTTTCGCAAATGTTCACCAGCAGCACGGGCTTTTCGGCGCGCTTATCGTTGAACCCGCGGGCGCGGTTTTCCTTGACCCGAAGGACCACAAGGAGCTGAAATACGGCGCGAATGCCGTTATCAAAACTGCGGACGGCAAGTCTTTCCGCGAGTTTACGCTGTTTTTGCACGATTTCGCGCTGCTGTTCGACAAGGACGGAAACCCGCTCAATCCTCCCGAGCACCCGGGTTCGGTTGACGACCCCGGAGTTATGGGGATAAACTATCGATGCGAGCCGATGCGCGAGCGGCTTAAAATCAAGAACGACCCCGCGCGTATTCCACCCCGCAGCGACACCTGCTTCCGCTTTGCGGATTTAAGCCGATTTGCCCGCCGATGAAGCCGCCGAAAGGCGCGGTTGTGCGGAAATTTGAGATTGCGACAATTCAGAAGGACATCAAATACAACAGCTTCGGCGACCACGACCCCGAGGGCTTGATTTTTGTTCCGCTTGACCACGCGAAGGACGTTCTGCACGGCAAAAAAGAGCCCGTGCCGCTGATTTTGCGGGCAAACGCGGGCGATTGGATTGAGGTCACGCTTTACAATCTGTTCAACCCGAAGGTGCCGATAAAATTCAACGATTACCCGTCCGTGCCGCTTGATTTCCCGCATAAGCCGGGCAACCGCGTTTCGCTCAACCCGCAGTTTCTGAAATACAATCCCGTGACTTCCTCGGGAATAAACGTCGGCTACAATCCCGTCTAGCAGACGGTTGGTCCGGGTGAAAAAATCAAGTACCTCTGGCACGCCGACAGGGAGTACGGAACGGCTTTGCTAAGCTCCTACGGCGACCTGCGCAATCACCGTCACCACGGGCTTTTCGGCGCAATTATCATCGAGCCTACCGGCGCGAAATATTATAGCGGAGCGCGCTCGATGAAAGAAAATCACGACGAGAGCGCGGTTATAACAGCTCCCGGCGAGGAAACGTTCCGCGAGTTTGTCCTGTTTGCGCACAACGGAATTCGACTGCTTGACAAGGATGGCGTGCTGATAAAAACAACCGAGCAGGATATGGAGGACGAGGGCGGTCACGGCGCACCCGACCACGAGGATACGGGCGAGAAGGGCTACAATTACCGCTCGGAGCGCTTCTTCAACCGACTGAAGCGCGTCCCGATAATCTCAAAGGTGTTCGACTCGAAAACGCACGGCGACCCCGCAACGCCGCTTTTCCGCTCGTATGTGGGAGAGCGCGTGAAAATCCGCTTGCTGATGCCTGCGGATAAGCCGAGGAATATCGGATTTTTGGTTCACGGTCACCGATGGAAAGCGCAGCCCGACGACCCGCTGTCATACGACATCTGCGTGCAGGGCGCAATCAGCGTCGGAAATGTGTTCAACATTGAACCCGAACGCACCAAATGCCGCGGCGATTATCTTTACCGCTCCGGCTCGCTGCGCTGGGACGTGGAGTCGGGAATGTGGGGGATTATGCGCGTGATGAAGCGCAATATCCGCTGCCACTGCGAAACCGCCTGCCGCCGCGTTAAGAGCTGGTTTGACAAGAAAATTCACAAGGATTAACCAAATTTTGAATAACAGCGCCCGCTGTTCGTTTTGAGCAGCGGGTGTTTTTTGCTGTACTTGCACGCTTTCGCGACCTTTCGCATATATTATATTTGATGGTAAGGCATTATTTTAAGGAGGTTTTTATGAACAACAATTTTGTTGAAAAGTCGCTGGAGCTGCACCTGTTTTTCGGGCGGATTATGAAGGAGCACTCGCTGTTTCTGGAGGCAGGATTTACTCCCGCAAACCCGAATTTCTCGGAGAAAGCCGAGCATTTCAAGTGCGAGTTTGAGAAGCTGCTCTGCGACGCGATTAAGATGTCGAACGGCATTGTGAGCCAATGCGTTTTGCGTTCGGGGGAGCTTGTCACGGAATTCACCGCGCTTGCCGAAAAGCAAACCGAGTGTTTCACGGGAATTAACATCGACAACGAAATCACAAATATGGAAATGCGCCTGCGCAGCGGCTGCGGGAAGTTCAACGAAAAACCGGAATTTCGCGGTATGGTAAAGCAGCTCAATCAGCGCGCGTTGAAGCTGTTGGACGGACTTATTTCGTTCAAGGAAACGATTTTGCGAAACGTTTTGAACGGCGAGATGTTCACGATGAACTACCCGCTGCTCATCGAGCACATTATCCGCGAAGCGAAGCTGTACAGGGATTTCGTGGAGTGCTTAGAGCGGGAAGGCGCTTTGCCGAACAGCTCGATGAAGGAAACCGAGTGCTTCTGGAACAGGATTATGATGGAGCACGCGATGTTTATCAGAGGGCTGCTTGACCCGTGTGAAACGGAGCTGTTCAACACGGCGGATAAGTTCGCCGATGATTACTGCGAGCTGCTTGAAAGATGCAAAAAAGCGCAAGATGCCGCGGGCTCGTTTGAGCTTACAAAGAAATTACGCGATTTCAAGACAGCGGGTGTGCAAGGCATTGAGCAAAACAAAATCCGCTCGGTAATTCTGCCGCTGCTCGCCGACCACGTTCTGCGCGAGGCAAATCATTACCTCAGACTTTTGAAAAGCTGAGCGTTTTCACAAAAATCAGCCCGAAGTTTAATTTCGGGCTTTTTTTATTTGACAATTCACACTGTTTTGTGCTATAATGATAAAGTGTTAAATTTCAAAAATGCGAGGATTACAAATGAAAAGATTTTTGGCAATTATACTGCTTGCTGCGATGATTTTGCTTGTCGGCTGCTCGGCGGGGCAAAAGAGCGGCAATTCGCAGCAAAACGAGAATACTGTTACGTTCACCGACGCGCTGAACCGAGAGGTAACGATAGCGAAAAATCCCAAGCGAACCGCCGCGCTTATCGGGAGCTTTGCCGATGTCTGGCAGCTTTCTGGCGGCGAGGTTTGCGCAGCCGTTGAGGACGCGTGGGACGATTTCGGCTTGGACTTGCCCGACGCGGTGAAGCTTGGCGGCGCACATTCACCGAGCTTTGAGGCGCTGTTGTCGGCGAACCCCGATTTTGTTATCGCAAGCGCTTCCACGGCAGCCGATGTCGAGATGAAAGACCAGCTCGAAAATGCGGGAATTACCGTTGCGTATTTCGATGTGGACAACTTTGACGATTATCTGAAAATGCTTGACGTCTGCACCGATATCACCGGCAGAAAAGACCTCTACAAACAGAACGGTCTTGACGTTAAGGAGAAGATTGAGGAAATCAAAGCCGATTTCTCCGCGCAGAATTTGTCCGAAAACGAACGCAGCGTGCTAATTCTCCGCGCGTCCTCGGGTTTTGTCAAGGCAAAGGGCAGCGAGGGCACAATTCTGGGCGAAATGCTTGCCGATTTGGGCTGTACAAATATTGCGGACAGCGACAAAAGCCTGCTTGAAAATCTCAGCGTTGAAAGCGTAATCCGCAGCGAGCCTTACCGAATTTTTGTGGTTACGATGGGTAATGACACGGACGCGGCGCTGGACAATCTCAAGCGAATGATTGAGGAAAATCCCGCGTGGGGACAGCTCGGCGCGGTCAAGGAAAACCGTCTGCACATTATGGAAAGGCGGCTTTTCAACATTAAACCAAACGCAGAATGGGCGGTAGCTTATGAAAAACTCGCAAAAATCCTCTCGGGGAAAGACTAAAATTATTTTTGCTGTCGGATTTGTTTTGCTTGCAGCTTCGGCGGTGCTCGGGATAACACTCGGCAGCACTCCGCTGTCGTTTGAAGAAATTAAAACCGCGTTTTCCGAGGGCTTCGACGCAACGCCGGGCGGCAAGATTTTACTGTATGTAAGGCTTCCGCGAACGCTTGCGGCAATTGTCTGCGGTGGAGCGCTTGCGGTTTCGGGCGCGGTTATACAAGGAGTTCTGGCGAACCGTCTGGCTTCGCCGAGCATTATCGGAGTGAACTCGGGCGCGGGACTTGCGGTCACGCTTTGCACGGCTTTTGGAATTTACGGCGGCTGGAAACAGTCCTTGTTTGCGTTTCTGGGAGCGTTTGCCGTGGTAATGCTGATAAGCGTGAGCGCGCGCAAATGGGGCGCTTCGCGAGGCACGGTAATCCTAATCGGCGTTGCCGCAAACAGCCTTCTCGGAGCGATTTCCGACGCGATTGTGACGTTTTTCCCCGAGGTCGGCGTGATGAGCAACGACTTCAAAATCGGCGAATTTTCGGCGGTTACATACGAAAAGCTGCTGCCTGCGGCGATTTTGATTTTGGTCACGATAGCGCTTTTAATCACGCTCACCAACGAGCTTGACGTGCTCACTCTCGGCGAGGACAGCGCGAAAGGTCTTGGAATGAACACGGCGGTTATGCGCACGATTTTTCTGCTGCTTTCGGCAATGCTTGCAGGCTGCGCGGTGAGCCTGGCGGGGCTTGTGTCGTTTGTGGGACTTATCGTCCCGCACGCGGTTCGGAGAATTGCAGGCAGCAAGTCATCGCGCCTAATCCCGCTCTGCGCCTTGTTCGGCGGGGCATTTGTCTGCCTTTGCGACACGGCGGCAAGAACGTTTTTTGCGCCCTACGAAATCCCTGTCGGCATAATTATGTCGGTTTTCGGCGCACCGTTTTTCGTGTTCATTCTCATCAAGGGCAAGGGAGGGCACAGCCGTGATTGACGTGAAAAATCTATGCGTTGGCTACGGGAAAACCTCGGTTTTAAGCGGAGTTTCGCTGTCGCTGGAAAAAGGCGAGTTTGTTTCGATTATTGGGACAAACGGCTCGGGAAAAAGCACGCTGCTGAAGGCAATTCTCGGAATGATTGAGATAAATTCGGGCGAAATTCTGGTTGACGGTGAAAAAACCGCCGAGCTTTCGCGCGGAGCGATTGCAAGGAAAATCGCGTATCTTGCGCAGGGAAAAAGCGTGCCGGATATGACGGTCGGGCAGATGGTTCTGCACGGGCGGTTTCCGCACTTGGGCTATCCGCGCCGATACAGCGAAAACGACCGAAAAATTGCCGCCGCTGCTCTTGAGCAAACGGGGCTTTCGGAGTACAAAGAAATGCCGCTTCCGTCGCTGTCGGGCGGAATGCGGCAAAACGCGTATATTGCGATGGCGCTCGCTCAGCAAACCGACTATGTTTTGCTGGACGAGCCGACCTCGTACCTCGATATAACGCACCAAATTCGGCTGATGAAGACGCTTAGCGGTCTTTCGGACAGCGGCAAGGGAATAGCCGCTGTTATGCACGATTTACCGCTTGCGTTTGGATTTTCGGATAAAATCGCGGTGCTTGATGATGGGAAAATCGCGCTTTTTGACACTCCGGAAAACGTGTGCGAGAGCAAAATTACTGGTAAAATTTTCGGCGTTGAGCTGAAATTTAATTCAGCAGAAAAGTACTATTTTTATGATATGAAAAACGCTTTGTGAACATCAGTTCACCGGATATCCGTCGAAATAGAGGCAAACTCCGCCCATATAGGTGTATTTTTCGCCGTCAAAAAAGTACTCGTCGGGCAGCTCGCTCATATCATTCATATTCTTTTTATATTTATATTTTCTTGTCCAACCCATCTGAACCGAAGTGATTTTGAAGTTGTAATCCCCTTTTTCACCGCTTATCGTTATCGTATCGGGAAACCACTTGGTTACATCTTCGAAGAGATAAGGACTATCGTTTTCGATATCGTGGAGCACCTGCGTTTTGTTTTCATCAAAAAATTGTCTTATTTCAGCACTATACGGCTCGCTATAGTTTTTGTAGAAATCATTGCTGCTCTTGTCAAGCGCACTGCCTCCCGATACTTTCCCGGGATAGAAATAGGAAGCTTTAGCCGCGCGCGAAGCGGTTGTTCGAGATTTCCGAGCTTTGTCGGCTTGTCCATAACCTTGAGCGGTACGTCCATTTTTCCGATATCGTGGAGCATCGCGGCGAGATATAGCTGATTTTTGTCCTTCTTGGAGAAGTGCAGCTCGGACTTTCCTTCTTTGTGCAATTTGTTGATGTACTCAAGCATTTCGATACAGCGTTTGGCAACATTTTTCGTGTGATTTGCATTGTAGGGCGTTCTGCCCTCGATAGCCTCTGCCATTGAATCCGCCATTGAAAAGAGCATTTTCTGCATTTCATCGGCGCGCTTTTTCTGCAGTTCAACATAACGCAAAAGCACCAGCACAAGAAACTCCGCGACAACTCCGAGCGGTATGTAAATCACCGACAGCCGAATGCTTGTCAGGTGGAAGAAACCAAGCGCTGCTGCGGGATAACCAACGGCAATTCCCGTCATCGCGATAATTCCCGTGAGCAGTCGGCACCTGCTCATTATAACGGCAAACGCTGCCGCGAAAACCGCCGCAATCAGCACGTCCACCCACAAATCCGCGCTTTTCATCAGCCGGTTTGTGAGAAACGAATTTATCGCGTTTGCGTGACATTCAATGCCGTACATCTCGGCTGAGCGGTCAATCGGAACTTTATACGAGTCCATCATACCTTCCTTGTGCGCACCGATGAGGACAACGCTGTCCGCGAAATACGAAGCGGGAACCTCGCCCGAAAGCACAGCGGACATCGGTATTGTTTCAAACTCCCCGGGCTTTCCTGTGTAGCGTATCTCGGCGATTTGCGGGAGATTTTCGAGCGTTTCGGGATTTTCGCCTGACTTTTCCGCGACAAGATAAGCAAAGCTCTTGAACGTTTGCTCACCGTCATTTACAAAGGTGTAGGTGCGTCGCACAAATCCGTCGCTGTCGAGAATTATATTGGTGAAACCGGACTCGGCGGCACTGTTCAGTTCGGGATAAGCGGTAATTTCATCGCTGATATAGGTCTGCACCGAGTAGTTTCCGTTTTCCGAGCGAACCGCGCGCGAGCTCGTTTCCAGCTTTGACGCAAGCACAACATTTCCCGCGTTCTTAACGGCATCGGCAAGTCGTTTGTCGCTCTCGGAATTGTCGGTGCCCGAGAAAATCACATCGACGCCGATAACGCGCGGCTTTGCTTCGGGCACGGAGTTGAGCTGCTCGATAAGCTCCGCGAAATACGTTCTGTCCCAGTCGGAGTAAGACCCAAGCTTGTCCAGCGTTTTCTCGTCTATGGCGATAATTTTTATTTTGTTCGGGATAACGCCCGCTTGTTGGAAAAGCCCGTCCTCGGCGATGATTTCAAGCTCCCTCGGAAACCGCAGCGCCGTTATCAAAGCGACCATTGCCGCAAGCAGCACCACGGGCAGAATTTTCGCTATAATCAGAGATTTTTTTCGGTCATAGGCTGTCCTCTCGTTATCGGCTTAATTGCTTTTATTATAACATAATTTGCCGATTTTTTCAAGCAAAATTGTTGGCGAAAATCAACTTTTGCCGAAGCGTTTCTTCTTGATTTTTTTGTCAAAATATGGTATAATCGGTTGAACGAAAAAATTATGGAAAGGGAGAATTTTATGAAAAATTGTTCAAACGGAAAGATACTGCGGTTTTGCGGACTGCTTGGCATAATCAGCCTTTTGTCGTACACGGCGGCGGTTGTTTTCTCACCGCTTGGTTATCCGGGCTATAACTGGCTTGCGCAGGCGGTAAGCGACCTTAGCGCAGACTCCGCGCCGTCAAGAATACTTTGGAGCCGGCTTTCTTCATTATATGGACCTTGCGGGATTGTATCGATAATGGCGGTGTGCATTGCCATGGAGAAAAGCTCGCACAAGCTGCTGAAAATCGGAATTTACCTCTTCGCGGCGATGGAGTGGGTGAGCAGCGTTGGTTACACAATGTTCCCGCTGTCGGACGCTGGCACGCCGGACGGCTTCCAGAATGTTATGCACCTTGTGGTCACGGGCGCAGTTGTTGCGCTGTCGATAGCGTCGCTTGTCGTGATTTTTATCGGTACGAGGAAAAACGAGCTGAAAACTCTCGGAAATCTCGCGCTTGCGGCGGTAATTCTGATGATGCTCGGCGCAATCGGAACGGGAGCAATGCCCAAGGATTATTTCGGAATTCCCGAGCGGTTCAGCGTTTTTGCGGCTGCGGGTTTTAATGCGGTTCTCGGAATTTGGCTGTTTCGCGGAAAGCTCGGCGAGAATTGAACAAGAGTGAAAAATGCGAACAAAGGGCAGATTTTCTCCTGCCCTTTTTTGTGTTTTCGGTTATTGAAAGCTGTTTTCCAGCACCGCTCTGCTGTACAGCGCGATGCCTTTTTCTTTGTTCGGGTGAATGAAATCAACCAGATAATCCGCTTGAACATTCAGCTCAAGACACCGGCTTATTTGCTCGTTCGGATTGCTGAAAATAAAGCCGTTTTCCGAGCACCATTTCTCCAAAGCGTCCGAGTATTCGCTCATCATCTTGATTTTTTGGTCGTGCGGAAGAGCGGAAATTTTGTCGTTTTCAAGTGAAAGCCACGGCGCGATAAACGCAAATTCAGCGCTTGGATTTTCCGCACGAATTCGGTCTGCAAAATCCTGCAAAGTGTTTATGTACTCGTCGGCGGTCATCGCGCAGATTTCTTCATCTCGGTAACGCACGTCGTTTGTCCCGAGCGCAACCACATAAAAATCGCTGTCCGAAGCCACTTTCGGGAGAATTGTCTTGGTTGTGCCGCCGCCCTTTGAGCATTGCGAAACGTTTTCCGACAAGTCCTCAATCGCGCGATACCAGCCGTAGCCGCCGTTTTTCGTGCCCTCGGTAATGCTGTCGCCGACAAAGCAAACGCTTTTCGCCGAAACCAGCTTTTGATACAGCACGGATTTCTCGGCTTTTTCGGTAATCGCCGCTTGCTTGGATTTTGTCAAAAACAAACCGTCTGCGGTCACGAAATACCGCTCGCAGATATCCTCGAAAGGCACGTTTTTGCCCAGCATAACCGTGGTTATATGCTTGTTTACAGCCTCAATCCGTTCCAAATCGTACGCTGAAATCTGTTCTCTGAGGCGGTCGTCGTGGAGAATGTCGTAAATCGGCAGCGCGCGGTAATTCCCCGAAATCTGCGACTGCGTCCACATCGGAATTACGCCGATACCTGTGATTGCCTTGGTTTGGCGGTCAATGTAAATTTCGGTCAAAGCCGAAGCGTCGCCGTCGTGACCGTGATAAATGTTGGCGAAATTGCCCGGGCAGTTCACAACGGCTTTTGTCTTGCCGTCCCTGTTAAGCACCTCGACAGGCTGAACCGAGTGGGTGTGGTCGTTCAGCACTGCGTCTGCTCCGAGCGAAAGGAAAATCTCCGTCCATTTTTGCTGATAATTATCGGGAGCGTCGGTGAATTGAGTTCCCATGTGAGGAATGACAAAGATTAAATCGGGATTTTCCTGTTTTGCGCGGGCGAAATCTTCTTCAACCAAAGCGCGCGCTTTTTCAAAATTTGCGCCGTTCGGTTCGGCGGTAAGGCAGGTGAGATAGCTCAGCTTCTCGTCAAGCAAATCCTCCTCGGAATAGCCGTTTGAACCGTAGGTGTAGGAGAGAACGGCAATTCTTATCCCGTCCTTCTCGATGATTTTTACGGCACTTTTTTCCTCGGAATTTCTGTAAGAACCCGTGTGGTCAAGACCGATTTCGTCGAGCACGTCAAGCGTTCTCAAAGCGCCCGAAACGCCGCAGTCAAGCAGGTGATTATTTGCGGTTGACACCAAATCAAAGCCCGCGTTTTTGACCGCTTGGGCAAATTCATCGGGGAAATTAAGCTTCAGCGTTTTCCCGTCGCCGTAGTTGCTTGTCGAATAGCCGACCTCTGCGCCCGCCGTCGGACCTTCAAAAATACCGACCGCAATATCCGCTGCAGAAATATATTTTTTAGCAAATTCAAAAACCTCGTCAAAGTCATAGCCGCTGCCCGTGAAACCGCGCTTAACCTGGTCCTCGAGCAGAATTAAATCTCCCGCAAAAAGCACCCGTATATTATCTTGAAAATCGGCGGTTTGCCTGCTGTCAAGCTGCTCAAAAATCACATCGGAGGACTCGGTTTTGGTTTCGTAAGCGGCAGCGCTCTCAAAATAGTTCTTGAACAAATTTGAAGCGGGAATAAACGTGATTGCACAAGCAACGACCGCCGCGCAGATTTTCACGGGCAGGCCTTTCTTGGGTTCGCTGAAAGCCTCGGCGCATTTCGAGATAATCTTGTTCACAAACCCCGCCACAACGTCAAGCGAGCACACGACAACAATTCCCACGGCAGACAAAACCGATACGACAAGAATAAAGCTTTCGGCTTTGGGAGCAAGCGCGTGAGATATGATTATAGTTGGAATGCGGTGAAGCAGGAAAATTGACAGGGAATTTCTGCCCATTTTGGTGAGGAGCGGGATTTTCTTCTCGGGCAGCGCCAAGGTCATACCGAGTATAAAGAACGCCGAAATCGCGAAGATAACCGCTCTTGTGAGGATATCGGCAGGCGAGGTGAACGGGAACATCATCATACGGTCGGTTGTCAGACCAAACCGAACCGCTGCCAGCCAAGCCAGAAAAACCGAAACGATTACCAGAAAAACACCCTTTGCGTAATGGGAAGGTTTTCTTTGCGTCAAAAATTCTTTGAGCTTGTCCTCGGGGAGAAAATAGCCTGCAATAAAGAACGGGAAAAACGCGATTATACGGGCGATTGAGAGTATGTTTGTGACATCACCGAAAAATCCCACGGCAATTGCCGCGCAGATTATAACCGCAAAAGCGGCTTTGGTGCGCGGAATTTTGTCGGCAATCAGCCGCCACACAATTACCGCGAGCAAGTACCAGTTTGAGTTATACGGCGAGAGAAGCAGGATAGAATCGCCCTGCGCGAAATAACTGTAAACCATTGTTATGGTGTTGAAAATGAAGTACGCGAAGAGCAGCTTCAGAAGAGATTTCCCGCTGCGGGAATGTTCGCTTTTGCTCAAAAAGCCCGTTGTAAAAACGAACGCGGGCATGTGAAAAACATAAATTGTCTTTACAATCAGAGCGATTGAATCCCATGACCTGACATCATAAAGAATGTGCGCGAATACAACCAGAAAAATCAAAATTCCCTTAAAATTGTCCCAAAAAGCGCTTCGATTTGTGTTTAGTGATACAGGTTGTCCCATTTTGGTTCCTCCGAGAGTTTTGGCGTTGAGCTGAGTATATTTACAGTATAGCACAAATTCCCGCTGTTTTCAACCACTTTTCGCTGTCCCGTCAATGCAAGTTTTTCGCCTGTAATTCTTGACAATGAATCTAAAAAGTGCTATAATTATACAAAATCAATCAGCTTTTTCAGAGGCGGTTTTACATAAGCAAAGGAGAGAATATTATGTATTGCAGGCAATGCGGGAGCGAGCTGCCAGAGGGCTCGGGGTTTTGTCCGAACTGCGGAAGGGCGTATAAAGCTAAGCCGAGTGAAAATTCACCCGTAAACGCTGCTTCTCTTCCAACCGAAAAGCCCGCCACCAAAGCTGTCGGGAAGAAAAAGGCGCTGATTGCGGCAGCGGCTGCGGCTGTTTTGGCGATTATCGCGCTGGTTGTGGTGCTGATTGTTCAAAATCAGCCGACAATTTCCCCGAACAATTTTCGCCCGAATACAATTCCTCCAAGCACCTCGTTTTCCGCCGAAACCCTTAATCCAAGCGATTTGGTGAAGATTAAGCTCAATCTCAGCGTTGAACAAAACAACTTTTTTGCAAAGTACGGCGTGGACGTGGTGATAAACGGCGTCACCGTCAAGACGATAAATCAAGGCGAAACTTTTACGGGTGAAATCGAGGTTGAAAAGGGAAGCTTTACGATAAAATTCGTGAAAAACCGCTCGTCGTCGGACGAAACCCTCAACTTTCAGAGCGACACGGTTGAACCCGCCGAGTACACGGAATACGTTGACCGCGACTGCGAGATTACGCTTAAAATCAAGACGCACAAGTTGAGGATAGAGATTGTGTAGTGCAGGAAATCCGAGGTAAAAATGTTTTGTGAGTATTGTGGAAAGCAGATTGACGATAATGCAAAATTCTGCGAGTTTTGCGGCAAAACAACCGATGAAGACGAAACAGCCGACGCAGTTTCCGAACCGCCGAAAATCAAAA
>SFLN01000019.1 GCA_004554555.1 [Eubacterium] saphenum
ACATAGCAACCTCTGCCGTTTTTCGTGAGAAATACCGGCTCACCGTTTTCAACGTCACGAAGCACATCGTTGTAATTGCGTAAATCGGATACGGGTTTTATATTTGGCATATATATCAGCTCCTTTCGCTGTATATATTGTAGCATAATTTTACGAAAAAATCAACAGCAAATCAAAGTTTTTCTCAGATTTTATGCACCGCGTCGGTCATCGATTTAACGTAACTGTAAATCTCGGGAGCTGCATTTTCGCCGTACTTCTCGACAATTCTGACTATCGCCGAGCCGACGATAACGCCGTCCGAAAGCGCCGCCATTTTCTCGGCTTGCTCGGGTGTGGACACGCCGAAGCCGATTGCCGCGGGAACTTTCTTGTACTTTTTCACGCTCTCCATAATCGCCGCGAGGTCGGTTTTTATCTCGCTTCTCACGCCCGTTACGCCCATCGAGCTTACGATGTACAAAAATCCCTCGGCGCTCTCCGCGATTGACTTTATACGCGCTTCGCTGGTCGGGGCAATCATCGAGATTATCGAAATTCCGTGCTTTTTGGCAATCTCGTCCGCCTCGCCCTTTTCCTCAAACGGCATATCCGGGCAAATCAAACCGTCCACGCCGATTTCCTTGCACCGTGCGAAAAATCTGTCGTAGCCGTACTTGAACACGGGGTTCAGGTAGGTCATAAACACCAGCGGAATGTCGGTTTCCTTACGCACTTTTTCCGCTAATTCAAAGGCGCGGTCGGTCGTCATACCGCCCTTCAGCGCGCGCAAATCCGCGCCTTGGATTACCACTCCCTCGGCAATCGGGTCGGAGAACGGAATTCCGATTTCAATCATATCCGCGCCCGCCTTAACCGCCGCCATTATGTCCTCAAACGAGCTTTCAAACGTGGGGTCGCCCGCCGTCAAAAAGCCGATAAAAGCCTTTCCTTTTTTAAACGCGTTTTCTATTCGGTTCATATCAAACAATCCTTTCTTATTCGTGCAAATCCGCGATAACGTGCAACTTCCGTGCCCGCTCAAACGGCTGATTTCAACGGGTGAGAGTTTTCGCGGTGATTTGGCTTTATCACTCGTTCAAATCAACGATAACGCAGTACCTGCTAAACCGCGCTGATTTTGCCCTTGGTTCGCGATGTTTAACGAGTTTTCGGTTCAATATTCTTGCAAATCCGCGATAACGTGCAATTCTCGCGCCCGCTCAAACGGCTGATTTCAACGGGTGAGCGTTCTCGCGGTGATTCGGTTTATCATTCGTGCAAATCAATTCCTCTGTACCTCGCGATTGCCGCAACGTCCTTGTCGCCGCGCCCGCTCAGACAGCAGATTATGATATCGTCCTTTTTCATCGTGGGGGCGATTTTCATCAGGTGAGCAACCGCGTGCGCGCTTTCGACCGCGCAGATTATGCCCTCGGTGCGCGCGATGTACTCAAACGCGTTCACCGCTTCATCATCGGTCACGGGAACGTACTCCGCTCTGCCGATTGAGTGCAGATAAGCGTGCTCCGGACCGATACCCGGGTAGTCAAGTCCCGCAGAAATTGAGTAAACGGGAGCAATCTGCCCGTACTCGTTCTGACAGAAAAGCGATTTCATTCCGTGGAAAACACCGATGCTGCCCGTGGCAATCGTAGCCGCCGTTTCACCCGTGTGAACGCCGCGTCCCGCCGCCTCGCAGCCGATTAAGCGCACGTCCTTATCGTTGATGAAATTGTAGAACATTCCCATCGCGTTCGAGCCGCCGCCCACACACGCCATAACCGCCGTCGGGAGCTTTCCCTCGAGCTCGAGAATTTGCTCGCGCGCTTCTCTTGAGATAACGCTCTGGAAATCGCGAACCATCATCGGGAACGGGTGCGGGCCCATAACCGAGCCGAGAACGTAAAGCGTGTCGTCCACACGGCTCGACCAGTCGCGCATTGCCTCGTTAACCGCGTCTTTGAGCGTCATTGTGCCGGTTGTGACGGGGTGAACCTTTGCTCCGAGAAGCTCCATTCGGTAGACGTTGAGCGCTTGGCGGATTGTGTCCTCCTTGCCCATAAAAATCTCACATTCTAAATCCATCAGAGCAGCTGCCGTTGCCGCCGCAACACCGTGCTGTCCGGCACCGGTTTCCGCGATAATTCTCGTTTTGCCCATCTTTTTCGCAAGCAGGCACTGCCCGAGGACATTGTTGATTTTATGCGAACCGGTGTGGTTCAAATCCTCGCGCTTGAAGTAAATTTTCGCGCCGCCGAGGTCGCGCGTCATCTTCTCCGCGTAATAGAGAAGCGACGGTCTGTTCGCGTATTCGCGGTTGAGCTTGTCCAGCTCCGCGATAAAATCGGGGTCCTTCGAGTAGTGCTCGTAAGCCTCCTCCAGCTTGTGAATTTCGTTCATCAAGGTTTCGGGGACGTACTGCCCGCCAAAATCTCCGTATCTTCCGTTGCTCATAATCCTTCTCCTTTAATTAAATTTGTTGTGCAGTTTTGTTTAATCTATCGCGGTCAAAACTACCGAAAAATGTTGCTTGAACCGCGCTAATTTGTTTTGAAAATCGGCGCGCGATGCCGCTGTTAACATTGCCAAAAATCACCGCGCCGAGCGGCTCAAACCGCGCGTTAAATCGGTGAGCTTTTGCGTGAAACAAGCGCGGATTTTCGCCGATAATCAAGAATTTCTCGCCGCTTTCACCGCCGCCAAAATTTTCTCGCGGTCTTTCAGCCTGCCCGTTTCAACACCGCCCGAGATGTCCACGCCAAACGGCTCAAACCGCGCTAAATCGGGGATTGTTTCGGGGGTAATTCCGCCTGCAATGAAAAACGGCGCTTTGATTTTCTCGGGGCAAATCAGCGCGTGGTCGAAGGTTTTGCCCGTGCCCTTGCCGCTGTCGAGAAGCAGAAAATCCGCGCCGAGCGGCTCGATTTCGCGCCCGTCAACCTTGACCGCGCGTATTATCGGCAGTGAAACGCGCCGCCGCAATTCCGCGATATAATCGACGTTTTCGCTGCCGTGGAGCTGCACGATATCGATGATTTTACGCCACGCCGCTTCCTCAATGTAATCAATCGGCGCGTCCACGAAAACCCCGACCACTTGTATTCGCTTGTCAAGCCGGTTCTTGAGAAATTCGGCTTGGTTAAGCGAAATATTGCGGTGACTTTTCGGAAAATTCAGCACAAATCCCGCGTAATCGGGCAGCGCTTCGTTCACGAAATCGATGTCCTCATCGCGAAACAGCCCGCAGATTTTTATCTTCATCAGAAACCCCTCAATTCGCGCAGCTTTGCGGTTTTGTCCTCGGCGCGCATAAGCGTTTCACCGATAAGCGCGGCGCTTGCGTTGACCTTGCGCAGAGCCGCCACGTCCTCGGCAGTTTTCACGCCGCTTTCCGACACGAAAATTCTGTCGCTCGGCACGATTTCGCGAAGCCGCGCGCTTTTCGTGAAGTCAACCGAGAAATTCCGCAAATCGCGGTTGTTCACGCCGATAATCTCCGCTCCGATTTTCACGGCAGCCTCGGTTTCCGCTTCATCACGGCACTCCACAAGCGCCGAAAGCCCGAGCGAGTGCGCCAAATCGAGGTACTCGGTCAGCTGTTCCTCGGACAAAATCGACGATATCAGCAGCACCGCCGCCGCGCCGAGAATTTTCGCTTCGTAAATCATATAATCGGAAATCGTGAAATCCTTGCGCAAAACGGGGATTTTCACGGTGCTTGTGATTTCGCGCAAAATCGCGTCGCTCCCCTTGAACCAAAACGGCTCGGTTAAGCAGGAAATCGCCGCCGCGCCCGCCGCTTCGTAGTCTTTGGCAATCTGCAAATACGGGAAATCCTCCGCGATTATCCCCTTTGACGGCGACGCGCGCTTCACCTCGCAGATAAACGCGATGTCCCCGCCCGAAAGCGCTTTCTTAAAGGGAAAGTCACTCGTTTTCGGCAGCCTTTCCGCAGCCTCGCGAACCTCCGAAAGCGGAATTTCCTTCGCTTTTTCGGCAATCCGCTCGCGCGTTTTTGCCGCTATTTCATCTAATATACTCATCAAATAACCTCGCTAATAATTTGTTCGGAATTGCTCACCACTGGAGAATTTTTGGGGTTAAAAACACGCTTGTTGGCAGGGAGCTTATCGCCCGTGAACCCGCATTTTCGTGCGGGTTAAACAACCTCGCTCAAAAAGTTCTTCATCATCTGCTCACCGTGCTGCGTGAGAATGCTCTCGGGGTGGAACTGCACGCCGTAAACGGGGAAGCGCTCGTGCCGCACCGCCATAATCTCGCCGTCTGTGGTTTTCGCTGTGATTTTCAGACAAGCGGGGAAGCCGTTTTCATCGGCGGCAAGCGAGTGATAACGCGCAATCTCGAATGCTCCGTCAATGCCCTTGAACAGCGCGCAGTCTTTGTCGGCGGTTATCACGGATTTTTTGCCGTGCATAAGCTGCTTTGCGTGAACGATTTTTGCGCCGAAAGCCTCGCAGATTGCCTGATGTCCAAGGCAAACGCCCAGCACCGGAATTTTCCCCGCCGCTTTCACAATCAGTTCCTCGCAGACGCCCGCGTCCGAGGGCTTGCCGGGACCGGGGCTGATTATAATATGCGTGGGAGCGAGCGCGATTATTTCATCGGCGGTCAGCTCGTCGTTTCGGATTACCTTTATATCGGGGTTCAGCTTGCCCACAAGCTGATAAAGATTATAGGAAAAACTGTCGTAATTGTCCACAAGTAAAATCATATTATCACCACTTTCAAATCTCGGTTTTGAGCGCTTCGACAACCGCTTTCGCCTTGTTTATGCACTCCTGAAATTCCTTCTCGGGAACCGAGTCCGCGACAATTCCCGCGCCGCTTCTCACGAACACGCGTCCGTTTTTCTTGAAGCAAAGCCGAATGGCAATCGCCGTGTCAAGATTACCGCGAAAATCGATGTACCCGACCGCGCCGCCGTAAATGCCGCGCTTGTTGTTTTCAAGCTCGTTTATAATCTCGCAGGCGCGGATTTTCGGCGCGCCGGAAAGCGTTCCCGCAGGCAAAACCGCGTTCACTGCGTCAATTGCGGAGAAGTCTTTTCGGATTTGACCGCGAACCGTCGAGCCGATGTGCATAACGTGAGAATAGCGCTCGATTGACATATATTTCTCAACCTCAACCGTGCCGAATTCCGAGATTTTTCCGAGGTCGTTGCGCCCTAGGTCAACGAGCATATTGTGCTCCGAAAGCTCCTTTTCATCGGCGAGAAGCTCCTTTTCAAGCTGTTTGTCCTCGTCATCGGTTTTTCCTCTCGGACGAGTTCCCGCGAGCGGGAATGTGTGGAGAACGCCGTTTTCCAGCTTCACGAGCGTTTCGGGAGAAGCACCCGCAACCTCCATATCCGAGCTTGAAAAATAGAACATATACGGCGAGGGATTTGTGGTTCTGAGAACGCGGTAAGCTCCGAGCAGACTGCCCTGAAACTCCGCGTCAAGCCTGTTCGACAGGACAACCTGGAAAATGTCGCCGTCGTAAATATACTGCTTTGCCTTCTCGACCATCTCGCAGTAACGCGCCTTGTCGAAGAGCGGCTTGAACTCGCCGAGCAGCTTTGAGTCAACATCGGGAGCGGGTTTTCCGTGACGGATAAGCTCTTCCATTTCGTCAAGCTCAGCTTCGGCGCGGGTGTATTCGGCTTCGAGATTGTCGGTCTTGATGTTGACGATGAGTATAATTTTCTGCTTGATATTATCGAACGCGACAACCTTGTCAAACAGCATTAAATCGACATCGCGGAAGTTTTCCTCGTCCTCGGCGTCAAGCTTGAGGCAAGGCTCGGCGTACTTTATATAGTCGTAGCCGAAGTAGCCCACAAGTCCTCCCGTAAAGCTCGGAAAGCCCTCCAGACGCGGCGCGCGGTACTCGTCAAGCAGGCTTTTAATGCGCTGCGCGGGATTTTTCTCGGGGAAGCTCTCGGTTTCGCCCGTTGCGATATTTTTTATGTTCATCACGCCGTCAAGGCAGGTTATTTCAAGCTTCGGGTCATACCCGAGAAACGTGTAGCGTCCCCACTTTTCCTGGTTCTCGACGCTCTCGAGAATGAAAACGTGCGAGCTTGCGTTTTTGAGAATTTTCAGCGCCTCGACAGGCGTTCTGATGTCCGCGAAAAGCTCTCTCTTGACGGGAACAACCGTGTAATCCGCGAACTTTTTCGCTTCTTCAAGCGACGGATAAATCTTGTTCATCATAAACCTCCCGTAAAACAAAAAATCCGTCCCTTGACAGAATTTGACAATTCTGCCATAAGGACGGTTTAACTCCGTGCTGCCACCTTACTTCACCGAAAAATCACTCTTTCGGCGCACTCTGCGGGTACTAACATACCCTTGCGGTTAACGCCCGCCTGCGTCTCAGGATACTCCCGACAGCCTCGCCGCAGCCGCTCGTTCCCGAACTCTGCGCCGGCTTTTCCGTTTCCCCCTCGCCCTCGGTGGTCCATTTGGAAGCCCTGCGTTCTGCGGTATTCTCAGCATCGACCGCTCTCTGGGAGTGCACAAGCAACGTTATCTCCACCTCATAGGTTTATAAGGCATATTCAATTTACTTTTTCATTTTATCACGTTAAATCCGTTTTGTCAAGTGTGTTTCAAAAATTTTTCTTTACAATTTTTGCTGCTTTGTGCAAAATCGAGAAAAGTTTCTAGTATTTGACGAAAAAATAATGAAAAATAACCAAATTTTTTCTCGTTTTTACCAAAAAAATTCAAAATCCGACAAAATTTTCCTCTCATTCTGTTCAATTTTCTCAAAGGCATGCAAAATAAGTAAAAAAACAGTTGAAATCCTTTGTGAAATGGTGTATAATGATTATGGACATCTATGGGTATAGGGGAAATTGCGCCCAAAAACGACCTATATTATAAATATGTAGAAAAGAGGTACGGTATGGCTTTATTCGACACCACGGCTTTCCGCATAATCGAACAAGGAATGAGCGTTATGTGGACAAAGCAGCAAATCATTGCACAGAATATCACCAATCAGGATACCCCGGGCTATAACTGCAAGTATCTTGACTTCGGCGGGATTTTAAAGGACAAAATCCGCGCCGACGGCTCTATAAAGAAGGAACTCAACATCTCCGAGCGCCTCATCATCGACACCATCACCGATGACCAGGCTGACGGAAACAACGTTGATATGGACGTGCAGAGCGCAGAGGCGGCTAAAACCGCGTACTGGCTCGACGCGCTCATCAACCAGATGAACGGCAACTTCACGCGCATCAGAAGCGCTATCGTGACCAAGTAAGGAGTAGATTATGGCTTTTTTAAGTTCGCTTAATATCCCGCTTTCGGGTATGACCGCTCAGCGGTTCCGCTTCGACATCATCTCCCAGAACATCACAAATGCCGATGACTACGCGACCAATCCCGAGGACGTTTACTGCCGCAAAATGACCGTTTTCGCGGAGGACAGGAGCTTCAAGAAATGCCTGCGGCTCAATATGCAGAGCGGCGAGCTGGATTTGCACAGGTTCAATTATGTGCAGCTCAAGGGCGTCGAGGCAACGCAGGTTGTCGATGACCCCACGCCCCCCACGCCTGTTTACAGCCCCGACAATCCCTTGGCTGACGAGTACGGCTACATCTACGAGTCGAACGTAAACGTTGTCGTGGAGCAGGCGGACGCTATCGCTGCCGCGAACAGCTACAACGCAAACAAGGAAATCTTCGACCTTATGAAATCGATGACTTCCGCGGCGCTTAACATCGGCAAGGGCTGATGAACGAATTTTGTTAAGAGGTACATAAAATGTCACTTTATTCAATCAGCCCGCTTTTCGGGCTTAACCCCCTCGAAGACCTTCAGCCGATGGACAGAATGGACAAAATGCTCCCTATCGGCGCTACAAACGTGCCTGTTGTGGACACGGAAAACGCGTCCTTCCTCGATATCTTCAGAGGGCTTGTCACCAACGTTATCGAAACCAACGAGCAGGTTGACCGCGATGCTATCGACCTTATGCTCGGCAATATCGACAATATCGCAGAAATGCAGGCGAATATCGAAAAGGCAAACACCGCCGTTGACGTTCTCGTGACCGTCAAGAACGAGGTTATCAGCGCCTACAACTCCATTATTAATATGCAGATTTAAGGTGCGGCTGCGGGTGAACGGCAGCACTTGTGCGAACACCCGTTTCGGGCAATTTTCACGGCATAAGGTTTGCTCTTATTTTAAATTCCCAGAGGTTTTTAGATGAACGAAAAAGTCAAAAAGATTACCGTCAAGGTAAAAGAAAAATGGACGGGATTTTCAAAGGCGATTAAGATTATGCTTATCGCAATTCCGATTGCGATTATCGCTATAATCATAATTCTCGCGGTTTTGCTCAACCACAAGGACAGAGGCGTCCTTTTTTCGGGACTTTCAACGTCCGAGGCAGGCGAAATCGTCACCGCGATAAACTCGCTCGGCGTTACCGATGTAACCCTCCGCGACAACGGCGATATCGTTGTTCCCGCGGAAAATATCGACAGCCTGCGTATGCAGCTCTCGGTTCAGGGTTACCCGAAAAACGCCAAAAACTACGATATCTGGAACGACGGAATCGACCTGTGGTCAACCGATACCGACAAGCGCGAGGTTGCAAGACAGCAGCGCGAGGCGAATATAGCCGCAACGCTCAAGCAGCTTGACCCCGTGGCGGCGGTTACCGTAAATCTCGATATCCCCAAAACCCGCGATTACGTCATCACCGATACCAAGGAAGTTCCGCGCTGCTCCGTGCTGCTCAAGCTCAGAAACGACGATGAGCTTACCAATGCGGAAGTAAGAGCGATTTTCAGACTTGTTGAAACAAGCGTTGAGAACCTTACAATCGACAACATTTCCGTTACCGATACCCTCGGACGTTCCTATGAATGGATTTCCGAGGAAGAGGAGCAAAACGGTCAGAAGGACGCGTCGGGCGTTTCCGTTGCGCGTAAACGGCAGCAGTTCGTGCTCGAAATGCAGAACGCTATCACAAGCCAGCTGCGCGACTCTCTCGCCACCGTTTACGGCGAGAAGAACTACACCGTCAACGTTTCCGCAATCCTCAATTATGACGCGAAAAAGGTTGAGTCAACCGAGTATGTGCCGATTGAGGGTTCAAACACGGGTGTTCTCGACCACGAACAGCATATCATCGCCTCCGACCAGCTCGATACCTCGGGCAATGTTATCGGAACATCTCCAAATGCGGATTTGTCGCCCGATTACCCGACTATCGAGGGCTTGGTTGACGGTGAAAAGTATTATTATCGAAAAGACGAAAACCAGTACGATGTCACCAATATAAAGACGACCATCGAGAAGGACGGTTACAGCATCGACAAGCTCACAGTCGGCGTTGCCATCAACCGCACCAACCTCACGGACGGCGAGCGCGACCAAATTCGCGGGTGGGTTGCGGCGGCTGCGGGAACCGATATCGAAAACGTTGCCGTTCACAACGAGGCGTTCGCCCTTACCACCAACAACGGTACGACTGTCGGCGACGGAAGCGGACTCGGAATTTACACGCGTCCCGTGGATTCGTTCAGAAACACGCTGCTGTTCGTGGTTATCGGTCTTGGCGTGCTGCTCGTGCTGCTGCTTATCGCTTCGCTCTTCGTAAGCAAGAGCCGCAAGCGCAAAATCCGCCGCAGACAGGAACAGGCGCTTGCCGCCGCGCAGGCTGCTGCTGCCGAGAACAACTACTCGGGTGCAGGCGCGACCGCAGGAGAAGCGCCGCAGGAGGTTGATTTCAACATCGCAAGCCTCACCGAGGAAGCGGGCAAGGATTCCCGCGAAACTATCCTCAAGCGCGAAATCGCGGAATTTGCCAACACAAATCCCGAAATCGTCGCTTCGATTATCAGGAATTTGCTTCGCGACGAGAACCAGTAATTTTGATTTGGGAGTGATTTTATGGCTTCATCAAAACAGCAGGAAGGCGAGCTTTCACCCGCTAAAAAGGTTGCTCTTGTACTTGCGTCAATGGGCGCGGAAACTGCGTCCGCGATATATAAACACCTGTCAGATGACGAAGTTGAGGCAATTTCCGTCGAGCTTGCCCGTATGGAATACCACTCGATTGACGTTGTCGAGGAGGTTCTCAATGAGTTCTACGAGCTTTGCTTAACTCAGAAAGTTGTCACGGAGGGCGGAATAGACTATGCGAGAAACGTTCTCGAAAAGGCGTTTGGCAAGGAGGCTGCCGACAATCTCCTCAACCGCATCACAAAGCAGCTCGAAACCAAGTCCTTCGACTTCGTGAGAAAGGCGGACTACAAAAACCTGCTGGCAATCGTTCAGAACGAGCACCCGCAGACCATCGCCCTTATCCTCTCCTACGCGCGCACCGACCAGGCTTCGGCGATTTTGTCCGAGCTGCCGAAGGAAAAGCGCGTTGAGGTTGTCGAGAGAATTGCAAATATGGACAGAGCCTCGCCGGAGGTTGTAAAGGCGATTGAAGGCTCACTCGAGAAGAAATTCGCAACGCTCGCTTCGTCAGATTCGATGGAAGTCGGCGGTATAAGCTATGTCGCGGAGATTATGAACAACGTCGACAGAGCGACAGAGAAGTACATATTCGACGAGCTGTCGGCGCGCGACCAGAAGCTTGCCGACCTCATCAAGCAGAAGATGTTCGTTTTCGAGGATATCGTGCGCCTCGACGCAAAGGATATCCAGGAGTTTGTCAAGCAGGTGGATTCCAAGGATCTCGCGGTTGCCATCAAGGGCTCAACGCAGGAGGTTGCGGAGTGCATTTTTGCAAATATTTCCAGCCGTGCGCGTGAGAACCTGCAGGCTGATATCGAGTACCTCCACAACGTGCGTATGCGCGATGTTGACGAGGCGCAGCAGCGTATCGTTGGCATCATCAGACGCCTCGAGCAGGAGGGCGCGATTACCATTACCCGCGGCGGCGGCGACGAGATTATCGCTTAATGGTGCGGGTTCGTGGTTTTCGGGCAGCGTCAAAATCTGCTGAAAAGGCGGCATTTGGCGGCGGCATCGGACGTTTTGGGAAACGCTCGGCGGTGCTCGGGAATAAGATTTGTGCTTGAAACGGCGAGGATTTTGCTTAACACTGCGGGTTTGCGGCGATTTTGGGCGAATTCGGAGGTTTGCGAGAACAAGAGCTGTTACCGCGAACTAAGCCGGAACGAGAGAGAAATTCCCCATAACAGTGCGGGTTTACACAAATTTTGTAACGGAGGAGATTGTTTTTGTCGGTTTATAAATATAATTCAATCCGTTACAACGGCGGCGTTGATATCTCGAACACCCTCAAAATGCGCAGGGAAATTCCTACCGAGAGCGCAAAGCCGGCGGAGAGCGCTCCCGAGCAAGCGCCAAATCAGCCCGAGGTTCACGAGGAGCCGCGTGTTTCCGTTGAGGACGCGCTGATTAAGCGTGAGGCTGAGCTTAAGCTTGCCGCGGAGGAGCTTGAAAAGCGCAAACGTGAGCTTGCCGCGCTCAAGGAGCAGTACATTGAACAGGGTAAACAGGTCATCATCGAGGCAAAACGCCGCGCCGACGGTATCGTGAACAACGCAAATGCCGAGGCGGACGCGATTGTCAAGGACGCGGAGAAAAAGCGTGACGATGTGTTCATAAAGGCGCGCGCCGAGGGCTTCGAGCAGGGCAAAAAGGACGGCGCTGCGCTCGTTCTCACCGAGAGCCGAAATATTCTCGACGAGGCACGCGATTTCTCCGATAAGATAAACACAAGCAAGGCGGAGCTTTTCGCGAAGTACGAGAAGGATATCTACGACACCGTGATGGAAATCGCTAACAAGGTGACGATGAACAGCATGTCGGTCAAGGACGGCACCGCTGCAAAAAAGCTCATTAAGGCGGCGGCGAAGGATTTCCGAAACTCGCAGCTTATCCGCATAACTCTCGACGAGAACGATGCGTCAATCGAGCTTTCGGGCGACTATGAGTACCTCAAGGAGCTGTGCGGCGGTATGGCGCACGTTGAGGTTGAACTCCTCGCGGACGCCGAGCCGGGAACGGTTGTCGTGGACAACGGCGAGGAAATCACCGACGCGGGAATTATGACGCAGCTTCGTATGATTAGGGAGCTCGGCGACGGCAAGTTCAAGGGCGTTTCCCCGAAGAAGCGCTCCTCGCGGCGCAAAAAGTCCGAGGAGAGCGAAGATGTTCCCGAGGAAAACGCCGATGAGGAAGAATAAGGCGCGAGTTTCCGCCGATATCAACGCGGGCGACAGATGAAGAGCAAGCCGTGACGGAGGCGTTATGGGTGAAGTTATTGACTTTGTTTTGGAGTTTATCGGAGATATAATCGATTTTTTCGATTGGCGGAAAAAGCGCAAAACCCGCGAGAAGGATAAAATCGTGCAGGCTGATGTTTCCGAGCAAGATAGTGACGGGAAATAACAGCGGCGTTCGACTGAATTTGGCTTAACATCGCGGTTTGCGGCGGGTGTCGCGGTGAAAGTTGGTTCTCGGCGAATTTGGCGGGTTTCGCCGACTAAAGCGGCGATTAACGCGAAAGTTGGCTTAACAGCACGGTTTGCGGCGGGTGTCGCGGCGAAAGTTGGTTCTTGGCTGGATTTGGCGGGTTTTTCCGACTAAAGCGGCGATTAACGCAGGATTTGACTTAACAGCGCGGTTTGCGGCGGGTGTCGCGGCAAAACGTTAGTTCTTGGCTTGATTTGGTGGGTTTCGCTGACTAGAGCGGGCGCGAACACGCTTGGTTAACGAGAAATCCGGCTTGTACCGCTGTATAAAGCGCGAACGAGCACGGTTATCGATAAATTTGGCTTAACAGCATAGGCTGACGCAATGAAAAGGATTACAACAAATTTCCGCAATTGTGCGGCGGGAGCTAAAATTCCCGAAAAATTTGTCGATATATAAATAGGTAGGCGAGAAATCGCCAAAGCGCACGGGGGTGCAAAAGTGCTTGATTTTGCGGGTTTCCGCTCAGAGGTTCAGAGTGCCGAGCTTTTTCGTTATATGGGTAAAATCGAGAAGATTGTCGGTATGACCATCGAGGCAAGCGGTCCCGCCGCAAATATCGGTGACGTTTGCCGAATATTTTCAAAGGATAGGTCATCTTTTATAAGAGCAGAGGTTGTCGGCTTCAACAAAAGCAACATCTTGCTGATGCCGTACACCGATATCGAGGGCATCGGCCCCGGAAGCATCGTGGACAACACCGGCGACAAGCTCACCGTTAAGGCGGGCGCAGGGCTTATCGGCAGGATTGTGGACGCGACCGGCGTCGCACTGGACGGGCTTGGCGAAATCGAGTGCACCGACGAGGTGCCTATCACCGGTATCCCGGTCAACCCTTTCACAAGACCGCCAATCCACGAAACAATCGAGCTTGGCGTTAAGGCAATCGACGGCACCTTGCTGATGGGCAAAGGGCAGAGAATGGGCATTTTCGCAGGCTCGGGCGTCGGTAAATCCACGCTGATGGGTATGATTGCGCGAAAGGTCAAGGTTGACGTCAACGTTATCGCGCTTGTTGGTGAACGTGGACGCGAGGTGCGCGAGTTTATCGAACGTGACCTCGGCGAAGAAGGTATGGCGCGCTCGGTTTTGGTTGTGGCAACGTCCGACCAGCCCGCGATGATGCGCTCGAAATGCCCGCTCACGGCAACCGCTATCGCCGAGTATTTTATGAAGCAGGGCAAGGACGTTCTGCTGATGATGGACAGCTTGACGCGTTATGCAATGGCACTTCGCGAGGTTGGCTTGGCGACAGGTGAACCGCCCATCGCGAGAGGCTACACGCCGTCCATTTACAGCGCGCTTCCGAAGCTGCTTGAACGTGCGGGAAATTTCCCGGAGGGCTCGATAACGGGTATATACACGGTGCTTGTCGAGGGCGACGACACCAACGAGCCGATTGCCGACACCGTGCGCGGTATCATCGACGGGCACATTATCCTCTCGAGAAAAATCGCCGCGCAGAACCACTATCCCGCAATCGACGTTCTCCCGAGCGTTTCGCGTTTGATGAACGATATCGGCACGCCCGCGCACAAGGAAGCGGCGGGAAAACTGCGGCATCTGCTGTCGCTTTACAACAACAACTACGACTTGATTTCAATCGGCGCCTACAAGCACGGCACAAACCCGCAGCTTGATGAGGCGATAAATAAAATCGACGCGATAAACCACTTCCTCACGCAAGGGCGAAAAGAGAGCTTTTCACTCGATGAAACGGTGAAAATGCTGATTGACGCGGTGAGTGATAAGAAGTGACGGCGGCAACAGCGGCGGCTGAGCGGTTAACGAAAATGGCAAGCGAAAGCGGCTGATTTGGCGGCGATTTGCAGTGAACGAGAGTTTTCGGCAACGCTTCGCGGGTAGCAGCGGGAAAACTGCGGCACCTGCTGTCGCTGTACAATAACAACTACGACTTGATTTCAATCGGCGCCTACAAGCACGGCACAAACCCGCAGCTTGACGAGGCGATAAACAAGATTGACGCGATAAACCACTTCCTCACGCAAGGGCGAAAAGAGAGCTTTTCGCTTGATGAAACGGTGAAAATGCTGATTGACGCGGTGAGTGATAAGAAGTGACGGCGTTGAACGAGAGTTTCGGGCAACGCTTCGCGGTGAGCGGCAAAACGATGAGTTTCAAGGGAGATTTTCATGAAGAAATTTCAGTTTACCTTGCAGAAGCTGATGGACTTCCGCGAACAGGAGCTTGACCGCCAGAAAAACTCGCTTGCGGCGCTCCAGGGCGACCTGAAGCGGATTAACGACAGGCGCGAGGAGCTTACGGCAAAGGTTGTCAAGTACTCAAACGACCTTGTGACATCAAGCGCGGCGGGACTTCCGGCAGCAGAAATCAGCATGAGAAAGCGCTATATCGTCACGCTTCAGCAGGAAATCCACGAGTGCGAACAGCGCGCAATCCTCAAACAACAGGAGATTGACAAGCAGCTTTCGGTTGTCGTGGACGCGACAAAGGACGTGCGCACGCTCGAAAAGCTCGAGGAAAAGCAGCTCGAGGAGTACAAGGCTGCCGAGGGCAAGGAAAACGAGCTTTTCATCGAGGAGTTTGTGAGCGGCGGCGCGGTCAGAAGCGTTATCGCAGCGCAGAAGTAGCGGCGCGTGTGTTGAATTAAAGCGGCACGGCGGTTCGCGAAAACGTTGGACAGCGGTTGGCGGCAAGTGAGAATAACGGCGGCTGTTTCGATTTTAGGTTCACCGAAAATCATCGGCAGCGGCGGGATTACCGAGTGGTCGATTGCTGAGAATTGTGTTGGAGCGCGGTTTCGCGGGTGCGAACAGGCGCGGTTGGCGATGAGCGAGAGCCGCGATGGTTCAACGAGAACTCGCGGCAGGCGTTGCCGAGTTGAAAGGCAGCAGTCGAGCGGCTTGTTAAGCGGCACGGCGAGAGTTAGCGGTGAATACAGCCGCGAGTGTTGCCGACAAAATGGTTATCAACGGCATTTTGCCTTGATATATAATTAAATAAGTAGGAGGTGAGAAAATGGCAGTTAGCTTGAATGCACCGAGTACGGCGAATTTGCGAAGCGATTACGCGATTTCCGACGCGGCGATGGCACAGAGAAATTTCGACGCGGCGGCGCAGGCTGACCAACAGCAAAGCTCAAAGTTCGAGGAAATGCTCGCGCAGCTCGACAGCAAATCGCAGAAATTCCGCGACGTGCAGGAGGCGGTTGACAGCGGGAAATACGACGTTCCCACGCTCGAGGACCTCGAAAAAGCAGGCGTTATCTACATCGACAAGGATACCGGTCGGGTGATGCCCGAAAATCCGCGCGATTTGGCGACAAAGCTGTTCAAGGGCGAGCTTGATGTGGAAAATCTCCCGATGGAATTGCTCACGCCCGAGTTCTTGCAGGCGCTTTCCGCTTTCAGCGAGAACGCTTCCGAGCAGCCCGCAGAGGATTTCTTCCCGAAAACCGATGAAACCGTCAAAAACGATTTCACAAAGCAGCTTCAAAACAGCGGAGTTCTTGCCGAGCTTGCTCAGATTGTCAAGGCAATGACGGGCGAGGAAACGGCTGAAAACGTGGAGCTTCTTGAGGAAATTCCCGAGCAGACCGCGGTTTCCGAGGTTGCGGCGGTTCAGACGGAGCAAATTCCCGAGTTCCCGCAGAAAACCGAGCTGAAAACGCAGCAAAGCGAGGTCGGCAGGTTTGACGTGTTTGTGGAAAATGACGAAACGGCGGAAATTCCCGTCACGATGTCGGCGAACACCGAAAATCCGCAGAACAACGCGAGTTTCGAGCAAGGCTTCACGCAGAGCGAAATTCCCCAGGAGCTTCAAAATCTTGGCGAGGATAAGCTGAACGCGCTTCAGAAAGCGGTTTCCGAGGGCGAAATCTCAAAGGTTGAAACCAAAACGGTTGAGGTGGAGCAGACGGAGAAGCCTGTTATGGAGAGCGCGAAAGTTCCCGAAAAAGCTGAACAGAATGCGGAAATTCCCGAGTTCAGACAGCGCACGGAAAGCGTAACGACCACGGTGAGCGAGGAGCTTCAAATGCTCAAAAACGCGAAAGCAAAGCCGGTTTCCGAGCAGACAAACGTTCCCGTGAACGCGCAAAACCCGCTTAACTCGGACAGTCCGATTGTGTTCAGACGCGAGGACGGCGAGGTTTCCGTAAGACCGAGCGAAATCATCAGCCAAGCGATGAAAGCGGTTCAAACCGCGGTTTCCGAGAACAAGGAGCAGACCGAGTATTCACTCGTGCTCAATCCCGAGGAGTTGGGCAGGATTACCGTCAAAATGACCAAAACGGCTGACGGCGCGGTTTCCGTAACGATTGCGGCGGAGAACGCAAGAACGCAGCGTGTTCTCGAGCAGCACAGCGAGCTTATGCAGTCCAATTTGAAGGACAGCGGAGTTAATCTCGAAAGCTGGCAGACGGTTCGCGAATCGCAGCAGGAAGCCTACGCGCAGGACTACAACGGCAGCAGCAAAAATCCCTATTTCACGCAGAAAAGCCAAAATGATGACGCAGACGACGGCGACGAAAAGTCGTTCGCGGACATTATCGCGGCAATGTAAATTTTTAAAGAAGGAGGAAAAGGTATGCCAACTGATATTTCGAGCATTCTGTCATCATCGCAGCAGGCGCAGTCCAACTACGAAAAGTACAAGGACAAATACGTTGACTCGACAAACGAGCTGGTAAATTCCGAAACGTTTATGCAGCTTCTGGTTGCCGAAATGACCAACCAAGACCCGCTCGAGCCTACCTCGAACACCGAGTTCATCTCGCAGCTCGCGACCTTCAGTCAGATGCAGTACGCGCGCGACTCAAGCACCTACGCTATGGCAAACTACGCGGCAAGTCTTGTCGGCAAAACAGCTACCGCAAGCAAAATGGACGGCAAAAATCTCGTCACAAAAACGGGCGTTGTCGAAAGCGTAACCAAGAACACCTCGAACAACAGCTACACCGTGAAAATTGACGGAGAGAGCTTTGATTTGTCCAAAATCACCGCGGTTTCCGATACGCCGAAGGACAGCTCTTCCGACAGCTCGGACGGCCTTTTGAACTCGTCAAACGCGCTCGGCGACAGCATTGCAAGAGCTTCATCGATGGTCGGTATGTACGCTTCGGTCAAGAAAACCGAGAACGGTGTTTCCACCGAGGACGAGGGCTTTATCGCGTCCATTCGGATTAAGGACGGCGTTATTTCAGCGGTCATCAACGACAAGGTTTACGCGCTCGCCGATATCACCGAGGTCACTTATGCAACCGTTATCGATGACGGAACTCAGGACGGTGAACAGGGCGTTATCGACAACAGCGAGGAAGAAACCGTGCTTCAGATGGGAGCAATTATTCCCGACAAAAACGTAGAGGACATCGCCGATATCGTGGACGAGGAGGAAGAAGAGCAAATCCAAGCGGTTCAGGGTATCGAGGGCTGATTTGGCAAGGAGGCTTGTTTTATGCTGATAAGCGAATATCTGGCGCTGCGCAATAAAATAAGCGTAACCACGGGAAACGGCGTTACACCCGAAAATTCCCCGAGAGTGCAGGAAGCCGAGGGCGAGAGCTTTGCGGCGGCTCTGAAAAGCAAAATCGAGGAAAAACACGGCATCGAGTTCTCCAAGCACGCTATACAGCGGTTGTCGGAGAGAAGCATCGATGTGACTCAGGGCGACACGCTTGAACGGCTCAACAAAGCGGTTGAAATCGCCGCAGATAAGGGCAGCAGCGACGCGCTCGTTCTTGTGGACAGCAACGCTTTTGTGGTAAGCGTCAAGAACAACAAGGTTGTCACAGCAATAGCTCAAGAGGAGCTTAAAGGCAACATTTTCACAAAAATTGATTCTACCGTGATTGTATGAACGTTTTTGCGTTCATCTTCTGAATGGACCTTCGGGAATTCAGGCGGGGCTTGCGACTGAAGTCACGCACACGGTAAATAAACAAATTTGGAGGTCAATATGGTTAAATCGTTATATTCCGGCGTTTCCGGTCTGAAAACGCACCAGTCCAAAATGGACGTTATCGGTAACAATATTGCAAACGTAAACACCACGGGCTTTAAAACTGGCGTGGTAACGTTCAAGGACGTTTACTATCAGAACAAAATCAACCCCTCCGCGGGTACTTCAACCCTCGGCGGCGTAAACCCCGCGCAGGTAGGTTACGGCGTTCGTCTTAACTCAACCGTTGCCAATATGACGCAGTCGGGCTTCACCTACACCGACAGCAAGTGGGATATGGCACTTGACGGCGAGGGCTTCTTCCAGGTTATGGACGGCTCGGGCAATATCTTCTACACCAGAGCGGGCGCTTTTTCCGTTGACGCGGACGGCTATCTCGTAAACGCTTCGGGCTATCACGTTCTCGGCGTAACGGGCGACTCCAACGGCGTTGAGCCTTCCTCCGAGGTTATCAGAATTATTATCCCCGACACCGACGCTCACGCTTCCTCCGCAACCAAAAAGGTTAACGGCGTAAACGTAACGCTCTCGATGAGCGCGCCTTCCGACAACACGGATATGTCGGTTACCTTCACACCCGCGGAATACCCCTACGCAACCTATGCGAACGGTATCCTCAACATCTTCTTCAACCAGGACGAACAGTACGCTTCCGAGGACGCTTTTGAGCAGGCTATCCAGAAAGCGCTCGACGCGGGCGGCGTTACGCTTCCCGACGGCTGCTCGCTTCAGTTTGAGTTCGAGAGCATTCCCGACAACCCCGAGGCGGTTATCGCAAAGAACAGCATCACCGGCTTGAATTTCAAGACCACAAACGACAGCTGTATGTTCCACGAAACCTACACCGAAACCGACGCTACGGGTGCAACCATCACCAAGCACGCTTACATAGGCTTTGCGACAAGCAAGGTTCTCGGCGACAAGGTTGCCGTTAAGATTAATTACGACCCGAGTGCAACCGCAGTCAGCGCGGCTTTCGCAGCAGCTTCCGGTACAACTCCCGGCACTTGGACAATCACGGTGAACGCGGACTCCACTGCCGAGGAAATCAACAACGCAATCAAGGAGCAGACCTCCGCGAATATCACTTACCCCGAGCTTACCTGCACGAACTACGTTCTCCCGTCCGAAAAAACCACAAGAGGAACCGTTCTCACAAGTATGGGCGCGGCGGCTCTCCTGACAGACGGTACAAACGGCTCTACGGGCGGCTTTGACGTTGCGGCAACCGTTGCGGGCGAGTTTGCGAACAATTATAAGGTAACCTTCGCTTATGTTGCGGGCTACGGCAAGACAAACGCCGTTTGGAACGAAAACGAGCTTACCATCACTGTCTGCAACGACACGACTGTTGCTGATATCAACGACAAAATCAAGACCGCAGCGCGCGGTAACGAGAAGAAAATTCTCACAATGGCGAATGTTTCGGGACTTTTGAACAACTCAACCGAGATTTCCGTGAAAGCCGGTCCGAAATATGATATTATCATAACCGACCCCTCGGGCGCGCAGAAAATCATTACAGACGCGACTGCTCCAGACGGAACGGGCGGTACGACAACCTACCGCAAGCCCGACGGTACGACAGGCGCGGCGGCTGATTTTACCGATGAAACCGTAACTTCCACCTGGAACCCGCAGATGAGAGAAGCGTTCTTCGGCGGCAACCCCTCGATTTCACCGATGGACGGCGCGGACAGCTTCTTCACAGGCGTTGCAAAGAGCCTTTCTACCTTCGCTCTCGAAGACGGTCGTCTTGGCGGACCGCAGCCGCTGGATTCGTGCGATGTTGTAATCCAGACGGACGGTACGATTGTCGGCATTCACCCCGTTCACGGCTACCTCACGCTCGGTCGTATCGACGTTGCGCTGTTTGAGAACCCGAACGGTCTTTCGCAGGCGGGCGGCACGAATTTCGCGGAAACGGTTGCTTCCGGTTCACCCAAGCTCGCGACTGCCGGCGGCGACAGCGGCGCGGGAAGTATCCTCTCGAACACCCTCGAAATGTCAAACGTTGACCTCTCGCAGGAGTTCACCGATATGATTACCACGCAGAGAGGCTTCCAGGCAAACTCCCGTGTTATCACGGTTTCCGATACGATGCTTGAAGAGCTGCTCTCGCTCAAGAGATAATTTGTTGAATTACGCTCGGCGCGGGGCGTAAAAACCCCGCGTGTGAGCTGATTTTAGGCGGTAAATTATGATTATTCTGACAAAGCTTGACGGGAAAGAGTTCCTGTTGAACGAGGAGCTTATCGAGGTGGTGAACGAAACGCCCGATACCGTCATTGTTCTCGAAAACGGGCATAGCTATATCGTTCGTGAAAGCATAAACGAACTTGTGGAAAAAATTCGCGAAAGCAATAGGTTGGCGCGCCGTGAACGCTTTAAAGCGCGAAAAACGGACGCACCTTTGACATAATTCAATGTTAATGCAAGGATTGCAAAAAAACTGAAATGAGGGATTATTTTGAATTTATCGCTTATCATAGGCTGGGTTTTGGCATTCGGACTCGTCATTTTCGGTATCGTCTTCGACTCCGGAACGGGTTCTGTTAACTTCGGCGCGGTTATGAACTTTGTTGAGGTTCAGTCGCTTGCCATCACCGTCGGCGGTACAATCGGCTGCCTTGTCGCGTCTTACCCGATGTCTTATCTTAAGGGCGTCGGAAAGCGTCTGGGACTTGCCATCAAGCCGAAAAAGTACGACCCGAACAAGTACATTGCCGATATCGTCGAGTATGCGCAGGTTGCCCGTACACGCGGTCTGCTTGCTCTCGAGGAGAGCGCGAACCAGTGCGCCGACCCATTTATGAAGTCCAGCCTTATGTTGATTGTTGACGCAAACGACCCCGAAAAGGTACGCGGAATGCTCGACGACACGATTATGTTTATGTGCGAACGCCACGAAAACGGACGCGCGTTCTTTGAAAAGGGCGTTGCGGTTTTCCCCGCGTTTGGTATGTTGGGTACGCTTATCGGTCTTATCAACATGTTGAAGGGCGTTGACCTGACCAACCCGCAGGCGCTGACCGTCGGTATGGCGACCGCGCTTATCACAACCTTCTACGGCTCGCTCTTCGCGAACGTCTTGTTTGCGCCCGTCGGTATGGCGCTCAAAAACTCGCACGACGATGAACTTTTGTGTATGCAGATTATCGAGGAGGGCGTTCTCGCAATCGCAGGCGGCTCAAACCCGCGCTACATACAGGAGAAGCTCGAGTTTATGCTCCCGAAGAGCGCCAAAAAGCCCGAAACTGCGGCAAAATAGTTGGCGATTGTACACAAAAATTAGCCCCGGCGGCATTTTTGAGTGCAATTCTACAAAATTTCATAAAAAATTTACAAAATACGAAAAAAGTATTTGCAATTTTCGCAAATGTGTGTTATAATAGGGAGAGATGTTAAAGGGCAGAGTATGCCTTTTGGCAGTTATTTCCGTTTAATGGGAATATTTTCTAAAATTAGGAATAAAAAGGCAATA
>SFLN01000127.1 GCA_004554555.1 [Eubacterium] saphenum
CAACTACAAGGTTCTGTTCCTTCAGGGCGGCGCTTCCCAGCAGTTTGCGGCTGTTCCGATGAACCTGATGAAGAACAAGAAGGCTGCTTACATAATCACCGGTCAGTGGGCTAAGAAGGCTTTCCAGGAGGCTAAGCTTTACGGTGAGGCTATCAAGATTGCTTCTTCCGAGGACAAAACCTTCTCGTATATCCCCGACTGCTCCGACCTTGACATTCCCGATGATGTTGATTACGTTTACATCTGCGAGAACAACACCATCTACGGTACAAAGTTCAAGACTCTTCCCAACACCAAGGGTCACCTTTTGGTTGCAGACGTTTCCTCCTGCTTCCTTTCTGAGCCTGTTGACGTTACCAAGTACGGCGTAATTTACGGCGGTGTTCAGAAGAACGTTGGTCCTGCGGGACTTGTTATCTCGATAATCCGCGAGGATTTGATTACCGATGACGTTCTCCCCGGCACTCCCACAATGCTCAAGTGGAAGACGCAGGCTGACAACGATTCTCTCTACAACACCCCGAACTGCTATTCTATTTACATTTGCGGCAAGGTATTCAAGTGGCTCAAGAAGATGGGCGGACTTGAGGCAATGAAGGCGCTCAACGAGAAGAAGGCAAAGATTTTGTACGACTTCCTCGACGAGAGCAAGCTGTTCAAGGGCACTGTTAATCCCGCAGACCGTTCGCTGATGAACGTTCCTTTCGTTACCGGAAACGAGGAGCTTGACGCGAAGTTCATCAAGGAAGCAAAGGCTGCCGGCTTCGAGAACCTCAAGGGTCACAGAACTGTTGGCGGTATGAGAGCTTCTATCTACAACGCTATGCCTATCGAGGGCGTTGAGAAGCTGGTTGAATTTATGAAGAAGTTCGAGGCTGAGAATGGCTGATAGATTCATTATTACCCAAAAAGAATCGTCCATAACGAAAGAAACCAAAATCATTGTGGATACCTATACCGGAGTAAACTATCTTTGGCACCACGATGGCTCTGCGGGCGGTCTTACCGTTCTTCTCGACAAGGACGGCAAGCCGGTTGTAACGCCCTATCAAATCAAGTGAAAGGATTACTGTTATGTACAATATTCAAACGCTGAATAAAATCGCGGCTTGCGGCACGGATTTGCTTGACAAGAGCAAGTACGCTGTAAGCGATGACGCGGCAAACCCCGACGCAATCCTCGTTCGTTCTGCTTCGATGCACGAGATGGAGCTTGGCTCTAATCTTCTCGCAATTGCAAGAGCTGGCGCAGGTGTAAACAATATCCCGATTGACAAGTGCAGCGAAAAGGGTATCGTTGTTTTCAACACTCCCGGCGCGAACGCAAACGCTGTTAAGGAGCTTGTTATCGCGGGACTGCTTCTGTCCTCGAGAAAAATCCCCGCTTCGATGGAGTGGATTAAGACCTTGAAGGGCAAGGGTGACGAGGTTTCCAAGCTCGTTGAAAAAGGCAAGAGCCAGTTTGTAGGCCCCGAGATTACGGGCAAGAAGCTCGGCGTTATCGGTCTGGGCGCAATCGGAATTCTGGTTGCAAACGCAGCGGCGGCTCTCGGAATGGACGTTTACGGCGCTGACCCGTACCTCAATGTTGAGCACGCTCTGAAGCTCTCGGGCAAGGTTCACTACGTTAAGAGCAACGACGAGATTTTCGAGAAGTGCGATTACATCACGCTCCACGTTCCCGCAACACCCGACACCAAGGGTATGATTAACGCGGAAACCATCGCGAAGATGAAGAAGAATGTTCGCCTGCTCAACTTCGCGCGCGGCGACCTCGTCAACGACGCAGCGGTTATCGACGCTCTCGCAAACGGCGGTATGGCTTGCTATGTAACCGACTTTGCTTCCGACGCACTTATCGGCGTTGAAAACGTTGTTGCAATGCCGCACCTCGGCGCTTCCACACCCGAGAGTGAGGACAACTGCGCGGTTATGGCTTGCAAGGAAATTGCCGACTACATTGAAAACGGCAATATCACAAACTCCGTTAACCTCCCGAATCTCGAAATGGCAATCACCGGCAGCGCGAAAATCTGCGTTATCCACAAGAATGTTGAGGGTGTTATCAACAACATCACCGCTCCCATCTCCGCGGCAGGCTTGAACATCGAGAATATGATGAGCAAGTCCAAGAAGGACTACGCTTACACCTGCCTTGACGTTTCAGGCAACACCGACGGTATCGCTGAGAAGCTGAAGGCAATCGCGAATGTTGTCGGAGTAAGAGTTGTAAAGTAATTTTGCAATGAAAATAAATGAGACAGCGCACCGAAAAAGTGCGCTGTTTTTGTAATATCGCGAAAAATTACCAATTTTTTTGGAAACGTGTGACTTTCAATATCGCTTTCCCGTCTTAATAGGTGAAAGGCTTTTCGGGCAGCGGTTGGTTAAGCTGCCAATAATAGACAAAGAGGGTGGGATTATGGACGACGCAGAAATCGTAAAGCTGTTCTGGGAGCGCTCCGAGGATGCTTTGCGCGAGGTTCGCGGGAAATACGAAAAACTATGCCGATACATTTCAATGAGAATTCTAAACAATCCCGAGGACGCGGACGAGTGCGTGAACGAAACGTATCTGCGGGCTTGGAACTCCATTCCGCCGAGCAAACCGAACAGCTTGTCGGCGTTCTTGGGGAAAATCGCGCGCAATCTCTCGCTTGATTTGTACAACAAAAAGCGTGCGGGAAAGCGCGGCGGCGGTGAACCGCAGGCGGTTCTCGAGGAGCTTTCGGAGTGTATTCCGAGTGAAAACTCGCGGGATATTGTCGAGGACATCGCTTTGCGGGACGCGCTGAACAGTTTTCTGGAAACGCTTCCCGCCGACACCCGCAAAATTTTTATGAGAAGATACTGGTATATGAGCGAAATCCGCGAAATCGCGCACGACTACAATTTCAGCGAGAGCAAGGTTAAAATGTCGCTTGCGAGAACGCGCGAGAAGCTCAGGAAATTCCTCGAAAAGGAGGGAATTGATATATGAAAGAAGAACGTTTGCTGAAAACTCTCGGCGATGTTGACGAGAAATTCATCGACGAAGCCGCGCCCGATACCGCCGAAAAAGCCGACTACACCGAAATCATCACGCGAAAAGAACCGTTTTATATGAAAATACTGCCGATAGCAGCGTGCGCTGCCGTGGTCGGAATTTGCGCCACAATCGGCGTTTTAATCCACAACAATGTCATCACTCAACCCTCATATCAGCAGTCCATGTCAAGCTACCCGACGTGCGAGTGGTCAAGCAGCAGTGCTTATCGGGTGCCGCACTGGGACGAGCTTGAAATCAACGAACAGTACACGCGTTTTGAGTGGCAGGGCTACGCTTACAATTCAAGCACAGCGGAAATTTCTGCGGAAAATCTCGGAGAATTTCTCGGTGAAACAACCGCGAGCGGCGTTGACGAGTACACCGATGAAAGGCACGAAATCACGGTTTCGGTTTATCCTCTCGCCAAAATCAACGAGAAAACCGCGCTTGCCGTGCAGTTTGACAACAGCGAAAATTGCTACGTTTACTACAACCAAAACTACAAGCCCCAAACGCTCGGTGATTTTATCGATGACCTCAATCTCACCGAGAATTTGAAAATCAGCACCACCGCGACTTGCTCGACTATTGAAAACGGCTATATGACCGACCGTAAATACAGTAATATCGACACCTCAAAGCTCATGGAGATTTTGCTTTCGGGCAGGAATGTGCCTACCGAAAGTATGTTTGATTACAACACGTTTGTCGAGGGTGACCGTTTTGATGCGGCGCTTGAATTCGCGGTTGATATACCGATTCTTGGGATAAAAAATTTATCCTTGGAAATCACGAAGGGCGGTTTTGTCCACACTAACGCATTTTTCCACACATCGACTTTGTTCTATCTCGGCACGGACAAAACCGACCCCTTTGTGCAATATGTAAAGCAAAACTGCCCGAGCGAGATAACGTGGCAGTCGGACGAACCGCTTAAAACACAAGAGGAAATCAGAGGATAGGTTGTTTCCGCGTTCAAGGAGCTTGGTTATCTCAATTTCGGCATTTTCCCCGATATTGTCAGCTATCGTCCCGAATGGGTTGACCTTTCGGCATATATAACCGATAAAATTGTCGAACAGAACGGAATTTCAAGCACTAACGAAATAAACTTTTACTTGGTGAAAAGCGGCGACTATTCAACCGAAGAAGGCTTTATCAAAAAGCTTGACGAGTTTTTAATCGAGGGTTGTCGTCAGAATTATTTCGAGTCGATTAAACAGGGATACGCTTATCGTTTCAGGGACGGAAAAACCTATGTTTCGGCGGTAATCGGAAACGAAAGTTACCGTGACCCCGATAAAGCGCGAAACGTGACGATTTCCGCGAAATTTGACGAAAAGAGGGATAATCTGCTTAATGTAACCGTAACCGAGATTTTCGCCGACGGCAATGAAGGCACGCAGTATACAGCGGTTTTTGAAAATGGCGCGGACGGAAAATAC
>SFLN01000128.1 GCA_004554555.1 [Eubacterium] saphenum
TTACTTTTTCGCGTCGTCAAGCAGCTGAGCTACTCTTTCTGTAAGCTCGTTGGGCAAAAACGGCTTTTTGAGGTAGGAGGTTACGCCAAGCCGAATTGCCTCTTTTACGGTATCGGGAGTAGCGGTTGCCGTGAGGAACATCACGGGAATTTTCATAAGCTTTTCCGAATGACGAATGCTGGACAGGGTTTTAAAGCCATCGAGAAGCGGCATTTCGATGTCCAGGAGTATGCAGTCGATATTGGGATTGCTTTCGTCGCGCAGATATTCCAGGCAGCGCTTTCCCGACTCCACGGCAACAACCTCGTAGCCTTCTTTTGTTAAGATGAACTCGCACATCATAAGTATCATCTTATCATCGTCAACCACCATAATTTTTTTCTTCATCTTTATTTATCTCCCTCGGATTTATTGCTGTAAAGATATTTGCTTGCCGCCTTTTCAAAATTGTGGCAGCATTCAATCAGAACCCTGTGATTATCGCGTATGTAGGAAATATCGCTGTTTTTGGCGTGTTTTTCCATATTTGCCGCAAGAAGCGAGAGCCGCTCGCTGCCGACGGTTTTTGAAGCGCTTTTCAGCCCGCAGCAAAGCTGCTGATAGGTGTGCCAGTCGCTGCTGCGGAAGGCGTTGTCGAGCTGGATAGCCCTTGTGTCGATATTAACCATACAAAGAATTTTGCAGTACAGCTTCTTGTCGCCGCAGCACCATCTCAAACCCGCTTCGCTGTCGAATTCGGGCACATCGTCCGTGCGCGACGTACTTTTTTTCTTGACGGCGGGGGTATTGTCGGCGGGAATGATAAGCTCGGCGGGCAGATATTCCATCAAAAGCTGCTCGAGCTGGTCGCCCTGCACGGGCTTCGCGAGGTAATCCGCAAAACCGAGCGCCGTGTATTCTTCCTTTGCGCCTGCCATAGCGTTTGCGGTGAGCGCGATTACGGGGACGTTGTGGTTGGGGCAGTCAACCAGCTTTCGCATATACTTGAATGTCTGAACTCCGTCCATCTCGGGCATTATATGGTCCATAAAAATTAAGTCGTAGCTGTTTTTCTGCACCAAACCGAGGCACTCGATACCGCTGTAAGCTGCGTCCACGCGAACGCGGGTGTTCTTCAGCAGACCTTTGAGCACATCGATATTGAGCTTTACGTCGTCCACGACAAGAATTCTTGCCGCAGGCGCTTGAAACTTTTCGTGGTAATCCTTGGTTATCTCGGGGGAATTGACGCGGTTGGGCGTGAAATGACCTGCCGGTGCTTCGTAGGCAATCTGCTGCGGTATCTCGAACCAGAAGTTTGAGCCGACGCCAACCGTACTTTCCACGCCGATATTTCCTTCCATCTTGTCCACAAGCCGCTTTGTAATGCTAAGACCAAGACCTGTGCCCTCGATGTTGCGGTTGTTTGTTTCATCAACGCGATTGAAGTCGCTGAACAAATCCTGCTGATTTTCGGGCGAGATACCCATACCGGTATCGCGGACGCTGATTTTAAGAATAATCTTGTCCTCGGAAATTCTTTCAAAGCCGAGCGTTACTGTGATTTTACCGGCGGAGGTGTATTTAACCGCGTTTGTGAGCAGGTTGATTATCATCTGCCGAACGCGGATTTCGTCGCCGATAAGTCTTGACGGTATATCGGGGTCGTTGTGAATTTCCAGCAGCAGATTTTTCTTCTCCGCGCGCATTATTATCATATTGTAGCAGTCGTTCATCATCTGCTGAATGCTGTATTCTGCGGGGAAAAGCTCGAGCTTGCCGGACTCGATTTTGGAGAAGTCGAGCACGTCGTTTATTACCGCAAGCAGAAGCTGACCTGCGGACTGAATGTTTGTGGCGTAGCCGAGGATTGTTTCGTCATTGCACTCGCGGAGAATCATCTCGTCCATACCGAGCACCGCGTTGATGGGAGTACGGATTTCGTGCGACATACGCACAAGGAAGTCGGTTTTTGCGGCGTTTGACTTGTCGGCAAGGCTCATCGCGTCACGGAGCTGTTTTTCCTGCTCGAGCATCTTTTTTTGCTGTTGGTTGTATATGTAGACCTGATATTTTATCGCGATGCCGAGGATTGCCGCGACAAGGATAATCGATTGAACATTGTCGATGATAACCCATTTTGTGAGGTCGTCGGCGGAAGGAGTGACAAATTTATCGGGAATCCAGTACTGCACGCCGAAGCAAACCACTGTCGCCGCCGCGTTCAGCACGAACATCACAATACACATCGCGCCCTCGCTCACCAGCCACGGGTAGATAAGCCCGAAGATAAGCCAGATGGGCATACCGCTGTACACGCCGCCGTTGAAGAAAAACATCAGCGGGAAGATGATGAGATTTATCGCGATGAACACAATCATCGTGCCTGCGTTCTTTTTCCTGCGGACAGCCGAAACATAGAACGCGATAAACTGCATAAGCAGGCAGATAAGCGACAAAACCTTGCTTTTGAGGCTGTCGTTGAGAATAAACGCAACGAGAACAGAAAGGCTGCTTCCGACAATGCTTATCGTGAGCAGCATATTTTGGAGCTTGTGCTTAACGTTAAGTTCATCGCTCATTATCAGCTCGTGCAAATAGCTGAAAAAACGAGGTTTTTTCAAGCAGAATCGCCGCCTTTCGCGTTTCGGGATAAAAAAGTGCGCCGCTTACAAAGATAATCTTTATGTTCCGTTTTTTTGTACACACATTCATTATACCATAATACGGCGAATTTTTCAACATAATTTACGAAAAAATAACAAAAATTCTTTTTTGTAAAGCGCCTTGACAAGCGAACGGACGTTAACCGCAATATATGTAAACAAACGCTTTCCGACAATCCCGAAAATGCCGAATCACCGAGCGATGCGCGTTATCCCAAAATATCCGCCAGGGTTTTCAGCAGCTTTTGGATATCAATCGGCTTTGCGACAAACCCGTTCATACCGCATTCAAAGGCGTTTTTCATATCCTCGTCGAAAGCGTTTGCGGTCATCGCGATTATGGGGATATTTGCTTTTCGGTTGTCGCTCAGCGTGCGGATTTCTCTGGTAGCGAGGAAACCGTTCATTTTGGGCATTTGGATATCCATCAGAATGAGGTCGTAGCGGTCGGAGGGAGCGCTTGCCATCTTTTCAACCGCAATAATACCGTCCTCGGCGATATCAACAACAAATCCCGCTTCCTTGAGTATCTCGGCGGCGATTTCCTGGTTAAGCTCGTTGTCCTCGACCAGGAGAATTTTCTTCCCCTTGAAATCGACGTTCTTAGGAACCTCTTCCTTGTGAATTTTTGTGCGGACAGACTCGGTGAGCACCTCGCGAAGCTCCGACATAAACAGAGGCTTTGAAACAAACGCGGTAACGCCCGCTTCTCTTGCCTCAGCCTCGATATCCGACCAGTCGTAGGCGGTGAGAATTATGATGGGAGTGTTGTCGCCGATAACCTTGCGGATACGGCGGACGGTTTCGATACCGTTCATATCGGGCATAAGCCAGTCGATGATATAAGCCTTGAACTCATCGCCCTCCTCAAATGCCTGCTGCGCTCTGACGACAGCCTCCTTGCCCGAGGCGGTCCAGTCGGCTCTAAGCCCGATTTCCTTGAGCATTTTGGTAACGCTTATGCAGGTGTTTGTGTCGTCGTCGGCAACCAGCGCGCGTGCGCCCTGAAGCTCGGGGATAGGCTCGTATTTCACGATATTGTCCGACAGCTTGCAGTCAAAGGTAACGACAAATTCCGTGCCTTTGCCTTCTTCACTGGAAACGCTGATTGTGCCGCCCATCATATCGACGATATTTTTGGTTATCGCCATACCGAGTCCCGTGCCTTGAATTCCGCTTACGGTAGCGGTTTGTTCGCGTGAGAACGACTCAAAAATATGTTTTTGGAACTCCCGTGACATACCTATTCCGTTATCCTTTATGCGGAATTCGTATGTTGTGTAGCCGCTCAAAGAGCAGGGCTTTTCGGAAACTCTGATGCTGATGGTACCGCCTGCGGGGGTGAATTTTATGCAGTTGCTCACGATGTTCAGGAGCACTTGATTAAGGCGCAGCTTATCCGTGATGATATCCTCGTTCATGATATCCTGCGTATCGATAAACAAATCCTGCTGTTTTGCGGCGATATTTGACTGAATGATAGTCCTTAAATCGTGGAGGATATCGGGCAGGTGAACCTCTTTTTCCTCGATTTTAACCTTGCCGCTTTCGATACGGCTCATATCGAGCACATCGTTTATAAGGCTGAGCAGGTGGCTGCTGGAAATGGAGATTTTTTTGAGATAATCTCTGATTGTATCGGTATTGTCGAGGTGAGCCGCCGCAAGCGCGGTATAACCGATGATAGCGTTCATCGGGGTGCGGATATCGTGGGACATATTGTTAAGGAAAGTGGTCTTTGCCTTGTTTGCGTGTTCGGCAGCGGCAAGCGCGTCCATAAGCGCTTTTTTCTGTTCTTCCTTTTCGCGTTCCTCGTCGTCAACGTTG
>SFLN01000129.1 GCA_004554555.1 [Eubacterium] saphenum
AACGCTCAACCGACTGATTTTCCCCGCCGCGCCTGTTGTAATCGTAAGTATTCCGATTGCGGCGGCGCTGTTGGTTTACATTTTTCTCTCCAACAACACCGAAAACCCGTTCGCTTATTTGTGCTATGTTTTTTCGGCATATTCGCTCACGATAACCTGCGCGAAAGTCATCAAGCTCTCGCGCGGCGCTAAAAGCAGCCTTAAAACCGCGCTCAGCAAGAACCGCTTTATTCACCGCTGCCTCACGGACGCCGCTTATAAAACGCATATATCTCTGTATTTTTCGCTGGGGATAAATTTGATTTATGCGGGAATGAAGCTTGTTTCGGGAGTGGTTTTTCAATCCGTTTGGTTTGGGACGCTCGGCGTTTATTACTTGCTGCTTGCGATTATGAGGTTTCTCCTGCTTTACCGCGCCGACAGCAATTCCTTTGGTGAAAAACAGTGTTCCAAGCTGAAGAAATACCGCGTCTGCGGGATTATTCTGATGATAATGAACATCGCGCTCGGCGGCGCCGTGGCGCTTGTGGTACACAAAAACGAGGGTTTTATCTACGCGGGTTATCTGATTTACATTATGGCAATCTACGCGTTCTATACGGTCATAACAGCCGTCAGAAATGTAATCGTGTACGGGCCCCCGTTATGTCCTCGGCAAAGGTCGTAAATCTTGCGGCGGCGCTTGTGTCACTGCTTTCGCTTGAAACGGCAATGCTCGCGCAGTTCGACAAGGGCAAAAATCCCGAGGCTTTCCGTCAAATTATGACCGGCACAACAGGCGGCGCGGTTTGTTTGATTGTGTTTTCGATGAGCATTTTTATGATTGTCAAATCAACGAGAAAACTTAAAATATTGAAAAACGAAAACTCTTGAAACGGAGGAAATTATGGTTAATATTCTTGTGCTGGAGGACGACGCGAAGCTAAACCAAGCGGTCTGCACATTTCTCAACGACAGCGGCTTTAACGCAAAGGGCTGTCTAAACGCAAACGACGCTTACAATGAAATGTACAACAACCTCTATGAGCTTATAATTTCGGATATAATGCTGCCGGGGATTGACGGGTTTGAATTTGCGGAGAATGTTCGCAGCCTCAACAAGCATATTCCTATCCTGTTTATGTCGGCAAAGGACGATTTGAATTCCAAGCAAAAGGGCTTTCAGCTCGGCATCGACGACTATATGGTAAAGCCCGTGGAGCTTCAAGAGCTGCTTATGCGGGTTCGCGCGCTTTTGCGCCGCGCAAATATCGAGACCGAGCGCAAGCTCACCGTCGGCAATCTCGAAATGGACGCCGATTCAATGAGCGCTTACATCGACGGCGAGGAAATCCCGATTACCACGCGCGAATTTAACATACTTTACAAGCTGCTTTCTTACCCGAAAAAGACCTTTTCCCGCGCGCAGCTTATGGACGAATTTTGGGGCATCGACTCCGAAACAAGTCTGCGGGCGGTTGACGTGTATATCACAAAGCTCCGCGATAAATTCTCCGCCTGCAATGGGTTTGAGATAAAAACGGTGCGCGGGCTGGGCTACAAGGCGGTGCTGTTATGAACAAGGACAGCTCGTTCAAGGACAAGCGCGTCAAGAAGAAAATTTTTCCGATATCGACTTTTTTCCTGGCATTCGCCGCATTTGCGCTATTTACAACGCTCCAGATGAAAATTATCGGCGATTTTATCGATTACAAAAACATTCCGCTTGCAACTATGATTTGGTTTGTGGTATTATGGATTTTGACTGCGGCGGCGTTTACCCTGCTTACAAATTATCAAATCCGGAAGTATTATCAAAAGCCGATTGAAGAGTTCTCGGACGCCGCGCGAAAGGTTGCGGCGGGGGATTTTTCCGTCTATCTCGCGCCGCGCCACACCGCTGATAAATCCACGCACCTCGATGTGCTTTTCGCCGACTTTAACACGATGGTCGAGGAGCTTGGGAGTATCGAAACGCTGAAAACCGATTTCTTTTCCAACGTTTCGCACGAGATAAAAACACCGCTTTCCGTTATACAAAGCAACGTCGAAATGCTTCAGCGCGATTCGCTCACCAACGAGCAGCGCCTGGAATACACCGAAACAATACTCCTTGCAACAAAGCGGCTTTCGGGGCTGATTACAAATATGCTCAAGCTCAACAAGCTGGAAAAACAGGCAATCCTGCCGAAGCCCGAGCCGTATGATTTGTGCGCGCAGCTTTGCGAGTGTGCGCTGCAATTCGAGGATATGTGGGACAAGAAAAACATCGAGTTTATCGCGGATATCGAGGAGCGCCGCAGAATATGCGCGGACAAGGGACTGCTGGAGCTTGTGTGGACAAACCTGCTGTCAAACGCGCTTAAATTCACCGCGGACGGCGGCACCGTGACGCTTTCGCAAACCGCTTCGGAAAAGGAAATTTCGGTATCGATTACCGACAGCGGCTGCGGTATGGACAGCGAAACCGTAAAGCATATTTTCGATAAATTTTACCAGGGCGACACCTCCCACTCCACCGAGGGAAACGGCTTGGGACTTGCGTTGGTGTACAGAATTTTGCAGCTTTCAAACGGTACTGTTTCCGTAAAAAGCGAGGTCGGAAAAGGCTCGGTATTTACGGTCACGCTGCCCTGTTCAATTCAAGACGAAGGAGAAACCGAATTATGAGCGAGGAAAAAAATCTTTTTATCGGCTACGAGTACAAAACGGTGTCCGCGCCGCCCGACAAGGCGTCGTTTTATCTGGACTGCTACGAGAATTTCGGCTGGATTGCCGATACGACGGCTCCGCGCGGCAGCGTTGTCGGACAAACAACCATTAAATTAAAGCGCGACCGCAAAATTGTAAACAAGATGGAGCTTACCCGTTTGCAGAGAAATTTCGAGGCTTGCCTGAATGAAATCGCCGCTCTCGAGCGCGCAAAAACCTCGCGGCCAAACGCTTGGGCGCTTGCCGTAGGAATTGTCGGAACAGCTTTTATGGCAGGCTCAACCTTTGCCGTTACAAGCAATCCCCCGATAATCTGGCTATGCGTTTTGCTGGCAATACCGGGGCTTATCGGCTGGATTTTGCCTTATTTCGTTCACCGAACGCTGCGGCAAAAACAGGTGAAGAAAATCCAGCCGCTGATTGACGAAAAGTACGAAGAAATCTATACGCTCTGCGAAAAAGGACATTCGCTGCTATGAAAAAATTCCCGACGTTTTTGGACTTCGGGTTTTTTATTAACATTTTGCAAACAAAATTCAAGCAATCCTCAAACAAATTAGGTGTAGAATATAATCGCCAAATCGGAAAGGAGGTCAAGCAATGAAAAGCTACAAGCTGAAATGCGGGAAAATCGAGAAGGCTGTTGTCAGTGCTTACAAAAGGATTGAAAATGCTGTCGTCGGCGCTTACAAGAGGATTGAGAACGCTTTTGTGAAGGCATTTCTCGAAGAAAAAAACGCGGATAATTCGACAAAAACGTGCTGAAGCCAAGTGAAATTTTGGTGTTCAGCAAATCGTAAATTTAAAATGGAGGTAAATTAAAATGTTGATTTTAGAATGTATTGACAAACTGCTTGTCGGAACAAAATATCTGTCCTGGGGAATAGGCGTTGTGGGAATTCTCGGCTCGATTGTGCTGTTTTTCGCGAACCTTTCGCTCGGCTTTGCGTCGGCGGCTGTCTTTATCGCAGCGTTTTTCCTTTTCATCGCGGTTGCCTTGCTGCTTTTGCCCAAACAGATTATTTCCGACGGGGCTGTCCGCAAAATCACAAACATTGCGGGCGGGATTGCGCTGGCGATTGCAATTGCGGTTATGGGCATTACCTACGCGGCTTGCGGCGGTTTTCCGAAGCTGAACCTTTTGTTTGTTTAACAAGAAACTGCGGCAGCAAGCGAAATGAGTGCCGTTCAACCGACAATTCTCCCGTCCTCAATCCGCACCACGGTATCGGCGCAATTAGCAATGCTCATATCGTGAGTTACCATAATTATCGTCTGTCTGTATTCGGTCTGCAGCTTTTTCAGCAGCCCGATTACCTCGCGGCTTGACTTTTCGTCAAGATTTCCCGTCGGCTCATCGCAAAGCAGAACCTTCGGCTTGTTTATCAGCGCTCGTGTAATTGCCACGCGCTGCTGCTGACCGCCCGAAAGCTGCGCGGGGAAATGCGTTATCCTGTCTGATATTCCAAGTGTATCACAAAGCTGCTCAAAATACGCCTTTGTCCACTTTTTTGTTGTCCAACATCAGCGGCAGCAGAATATTTTCCTTTGCGGAAAGCTCGGGCACTAACTCAAAAAACTGAAACACAAACCCGATGTTAGAAAACCTTGAAAAAACCTATGGCGAGGGCGAAAACAGAGTAAACGCCGTTGACGATATTTCGCTTTCTGTTGAAAAGGGCGAGTTTGTCGCAATCGTCGGCGCAAGCGGAAGCGGAAAGTCAACGCTTCTGCACCTTATCGGCGGAGTTGACCGCCC
>SFLN01000130.1 GCA_004554555.1 [Eubacterium] saphenum
CAGTACCCATTAAAATTTTATATGTTGCCATATCAAGTATTGCTTGTCCGTACATTTTAACAGAGCCATCTAAGAAATCAACAATAGAGTGAGAAATAATAATTAGACTTCCCTCATATTTTCTACATCTCTTAGCAACATTTCTTAAAAATATCAATGTTTGTGGAACTTCAGGATCAATAAGTAAATATGCCTCATCACATACAAGCATTGTTTTTTCTTCTTTATCTTTGTCTGATTCATACTTTATTTGAGTATCTTCTTGAGATTTTTCCTTGTTTTCTGTTTAGTCCCCTGTTGATTCGCGCAAAATCAAGCTGTGCGGGAGCATATATGTAGAAGTGTCGGGCTCGTCGGACTTCATATTCGCAATCAGCTTCTCCGCAACCGTTTTTCCCTGAAGATAACACGGCTGGTCAACCGTCGAAAGCCTCGGCATAAACATGTGCGAGAACAAAATATTGTCAAAACCGAAAAACAGGATATCCTTTCCAACTGTGTATCCGTGATTGTTTGCGTAGGTCATCGCGCCAAGCGAAATTATGTCCGATATCGAGAAAATCGCGTCGGGCTTGCTGTCAAGGCTCAGAAACTCCTCACAAGCGCGCGTTCCCGTTTCCGCGGAATAATCACCGTAATAAACCAGCCGCTCGTCATAAGGTATCCCCGCTTCCTCCAGCGCGCGCCGATAACCGTTCTCGCGGTCAACCGACGACTGACTTCTGATTTTCGTCGTGATAAGCCCGATGCGCTTTCTGCCCTTGCCGATGAGGTAGCTCGTCGCGTCATAGCCCGCGCGCTCGTTGTTTATCGTCACGCACAAAATTCCCTCGGTGTCCAGCCGCTCCAGGCAAACCGCCATCGCGTACTTTTTCGACAGCTCAAGAATTATCTTGCTGTCAATTTTCGGCGCAAGAAGCACAGCCCCGTCAACCGCTTTCGAGAACAACATTCCGAGAAGGTGCATTTCGTGTTCGGGGTCGTTTCTTGTTGTGGCAATCAGCACGTCATATCCTTGAGCAAAGCACGCGTCCTGCATTCCGCGAAGGACATCGTTGTAGAAGCTCTCCTCCGTTGAACCGATTATCGCGAGAATACGCTTGGTTTCGCTCTTGCGCAAATCACGTCCGAGGAAATTCGGGCTGTAACCCAGCTTCTCCACCGCACGATTTACCGCGTGAACCGCTTCATCGGACACATTGCTCTTATTGTTCAGCACGCGCGAAACCGTCGCAACCGACACATTCGCCTCTCTCGCCACGTCTTTAATCGTTATGTTCACTCGACCACTCCTTTTCTTGTTCCGACAATTCCTTCCAAAATCTACATAAATTCTTTGAAAATGTTTTAAAAATTTGTTCCATATTAATATATTATCATTTTTTCTAATCGTTTTCAATAGGCATATTGCACAAAATATTTCTTGAAAATTATTACAATAAGGCGCAAAAAACCGCGCCCGACCTCTGAGCGCGGTTTCCTTGTTTAATTTAGCACTTACTCGCACTGCGCGAGGGGGGGTTATGCACTTTCTCGGGCAAGCTGACGCGCAAATTCCGCAGCAGTCGCACTTGTGGGTTTCGGTGACCGTGAGGGAGCGGCTCGTTTTCAACATATTTTTGCACAAAAACCGCGCCCGATTTCTGAGCGCGGTTTCTTTGTTTAATTTTGCACTTACTCGCACTGTGCGAGGGGAGTTATGCACTTGTGCAAATTCCGCAGCGGTCGCACTTGTGGTTTTCGGCAACCGTGAGGGAGCGGCTTGTTTTCAACATATTTTTGCGCAAAAACCGCGCCCAATCTCTGAGCGCGGTTTCCTTGTTTAATTTAGCACTTACTCGCACTGTGCGAGGGGCGTTATGCACTTTCTCGGGCAAGCTGACGCACATATTCCGCAGCCGTCGCACTTGGTGTAGTCGATGGTCGCGTGGTTGTCGGTGACGGTTATTGCGCCGTTCGGGCACTTTTTCTCGCAGATTTTGCAGCCGATACAGCTGTTCTTGCAGATGTCCTTCGCAACTTTGCCCGCGTCCTTTGAAGAGCAGCGAACGTCAACCTTTTGCGCTGCGGGATGAATTACAATCAAGTGGTTCGGGCAAGCCTCAACGCACTTTCCGCAGGCTCCGCACTTTGACGGATTTACCACGGCAACACCGTTGATAATCGAAATCGCGTCGTTTTCGCACACCTCAACGCAGTCGCCGTAGCCGTCGCAGCCCGTGCGGCAGTTTTTCTTGCCGTTGTAGAAGCGCTCAACCGCGTGACAGGACGGCGTGCCGATAAAATCGTATCTGTCCTCGACTGCGCCCGCGCAGCCGTTGCAGCGGACAAACGCAACCTCTTTGACCGTTTCGAGAGCCTCAGTTCCCATAATCGCCGCAACCTTTGCCGCAACGTCCGAGCCGCCCGGCTTGCACTTGTTCGAGGGAGCAGTTCCCGCGGCAACCGCCTTCGCGTAATCCGCGCAGCCCGCAAATCCACAAGCACCACAGTTCGCGTTCGGCAAAACCTCGGCTATCTTCGCAACCGTTTCGTCCTCTTTAACCGCGAGGAATTTTGTCGCGAGAACCAGCAGTCCGCCGGCAGCCGCGCCGATTGCCATAAAAATTAACACGGGGAGGATATAAGTCATAAAAATTTCCATCACTTTACCTCCTTACGCAATCCCGAAGATTCCGTCAACCAGTCCGCCGAAGCCCACGAAGGACAGCGAAACTATCGAAGCGGCAACAAGGGTTATCGGCATTCCCGCAAAGGCTTTCGGAACGTTGCAGCGCTCCAGTCTTCCGCGTACACCCGAGAAAATCAGCATCGCAACCATAAATCCGATACCGCCGCCCAGCGCGCAGACAATACTTTCAAGGAAGTTGTAGCCGTTGTCGAGGTTGAGGATTGTTACACCAAGAACCGCGCAGTTTGTGGTAATCAGCGGCAGATAAACGCCGAGCGTTTTGTAAAGCGCGGGTATGTATTTCTTCAAAACCATCTCGATGAGCTGCACCAGAACCGCGATTATCATAATGAACAAAATCGTGTTCAGGTACGAAAGCCCCATCGGTACGAGGAAGAAGTAGTATAAAGGCCAAGTCACGGCAGTTGCGATTACCATTACCGCAGTTACCGCGCAGCCCATTCCGAGCGAGCCGGAAGTTGTTTTCGATACGCCGAGGAACGGGCAGATGCCCAAAAATTTCGACAGAACGAAGTTGTCCGTGAGTATTCCCGTGAGGAGAATAATCATCATACTTTTAGCAAGCTCCATTAGTTATTCTCCTCCTTCTTTTCGGTTTTTTCGTCAGGCTTTTCGGTAACTTTTTCCGCAGCCTTTTCCACGGGCTTTTCAACATTCGCCTTAATTACAGCCTTTTCTGCGGGAACAGCGGGAGATGCTTCAACGCTGATGCAGCTTTCTCTGTTCGGGCAGGCAGCGCAGCCTGTTGCCTCGGGCGGCTTGCGGTGGGAAATCTTGTTTACCAGCGCGATTACGCAGCCCAGCACGAAAAATCCTCCTGCGGGCAATACGAACAGCGTCATCGGCTGCATAAAGTCGGGGCAAACCGTGATTGCGAAATCCGTTCCCGAGAACCAAGTTCCCGAGCCGAGAATTTCACGGATTGAGCCGATTACAAACAGCGCCAAAGTAAAGCCGATTCCCATTCCAAGTCCGTCAAGTGCCGAAGCGCCGACGTTGTTTTTGGAAGCGAACATTTCCGCTCTGCCGAGAATTATACAGTTTACCGTGATAAGCGGCAGGTAAATTCCCAGCGCGTCGTAAACGGGCGGCAAAAATGCTTGCAGCAAAAGCTGAACCAGCGTCACGAAGCCCGCGATTACAACGATATAGCAAGGCAGGCGAACCGATTTCGGAATGATGTTTTTGAGCAGCGAGATAACCACGTTCGAGCAAACGAGAACGAAAGTTGCCGCAGCGCCCATTCCTATCGCGTTGAACGCCATTGTGGTTATCGCAAGCGTCGGGCACATTCCAAGCAGCGACACCAAAGTCGGGTTCTCTTTAATCAAACCCTTTGTAAATTCTTTCATATAGCTCACTTGAAATCACCTCCGCACGCGTTGTACGCCTTGAGCGCCAGATTAACCGCCTTTGCGACTCCCTTTGACGAGAATGTCGCTGAGGTTACGGCGTTAACCTCGTTATCGGCAGGGTTCGTCTTGTTCTTCACAATCACAACCTCGCCTGTTTTTCCGTTGAAATTCGCCAGCCACTCGGGATTGTTGGTGTTCGTGCCAAGACCGGGGGTTTCCTCGCCGACCGATACAACCGCAACGCCCGAAACCGCGCCGTCTTTCACGCCAACCATAATGTCAAAGCCGTTTTTGTAGCCCTTGACTACCATATCAAACGCAATCGAGCCGTCGCTCTTCTTGATGATTTTGGTGAGCTCGGGGATATTGCAC
>SFLN01000131.1 GCA_004554555.1 [Eubacterium] saphenum
TGCAGAAAAATGCAGTTGAACACATAGATTGTGTCTGTGTCAGCGCTTTGCACAAAGAACTGCCATTTTTCGAGAATTTTCTCCCGCTCCGTTTCAAAATCGGAAAAATCATAGTCGGCGTAATCGGCGGGGTGCTCGGGAACGCCCTCGTCAACGCATACAACCTTTTTGTTTTTCTTCTTCAGCTCATCGGCAATCATAGCCGCAGTCGTAATTTTTCCGCTCCCAGGAAGCCCTTCGACTATAATCAGATTTGTTCTCATAAGAATCTCCTAAAACGTTTTGTCGGTGAGTTCATTATATCATAACAGCGGAGAAAAGTCAATCCCGACCGAACCGCAGTCCAATCGGGATTTTGCCTATATCGTCATTAATCCGCGCAGCAAAAGCTCAAGTCCGTCAATCGTTGTGCTTGTTGCAAAAATCTTGAATAATATCCAAGACTTGACCGTTGAAGAAAGTCGGACCGCCGTGCTCGGCGTTGCCTTCGATTTCGTAGTAAAGAACGTCCTTATTTGCAAAGGTGAGTTCCTCGTACAGCTTTCGGCTGTTTTCAACGGACACAATTGGGTCAAACTCGCTGTGAATAAGCAAAATCGGCGGGAGCTTTATGCTGTCGTTAATGTACATCGAGCAGGACGCTTTTTCCGCTAAATCCTCGTTGCCCTTGATTTCCTCAACGCCGAGAAGTGCAGCGGAAGGACGGATTTTAAACCATTCGGGAAGCGGGTCTTTTGCGCAAAGCAGGATATCCGTCGGCGCGCTTTCTGCGATAACTCCCGAGATTTTGGGGATCGGCTCGCAAAGCCCGTTCGCGTTAAAAAGCGCCGCCATCAACGCAATATGCGCGCCCGATGAATTGCCCATAAGAAAGAGCCTTTTCATATCGATGTGGAATTTCTCTGCGAAAGTTGCGATGAATTTAAGCGCGTTGCTCACGTCCTCGATTTGCGCGGGAAATGAGGCAATTTCCGACTCACGGTACTCCATCGCAATCACCGCAAAGCCTCTCTTCGCAATCTCAGCATACTGCGGAATATCGTTGTACATCTCCTGTTTATGCCACGCCGAGCCGGGGATAAACAGAATGAGCGGGTAGCTCTCGTTTCCCGTCCATTCCCTTTTGAACGGGAAAATAATCTGCAAATGCCGCTTGCAGTCACCGTAGTCGCAGTATTCCCAATCCTGCGTGTAAAGCCATTGCACGTCGTTTGCTATCTCGTTTGGAATTCTGATTTTCTGTTTCATTTTGTGCCTCGCTTTCGGTCATCGGTCTGTAATCCATGCAATTTTTCGCATAACAGCGCGGTTCGCTTAAATGGATTATAGCATATATTTCAGCTTTTGTCAACCGCAGTTCTCAATCCTAAAGCGCCAAAATTCTCTCTTCAATCGCCCTGATAATCTTGATAAATTCATCGTCGCTTTTTCCGGTCGGGTCGGGCAAGCCCCAGTTGTCGTCGAAAGCTCTGCCGATAAAAGGGCAGCCGACGTCGCAGCCCATTGAAATCGCGATATCGGGCGCGGGAATTTTGTCGAAGGTCTTGCTGAACTGCGTTTTCTCCATATCAATCCCGTAAAGCCGCTTCACAAGCCGCACTGCGTCCTGGTTTATCTGCGGCTTTGTTTCCGTTCCCGCTGAATAAAACTCGAAATCCGCGCCACGAAAATGCTTCCCGAGAGCCTCGGCGATTTGGCTTCGGCAGGAGTTGTGAACGCAGATAAAGGCAATCTTTTTCATATTACACGATTTCCTTTTCGAGCAGCTTTTTGACCTCGGCGGCTTTGAGCACCTTGCCCATTGAAGCAACCTTTTCGTTGACCACAAGCGCGGGCATACTCATCACGCCGTATTCCATCAACTTTTGCATATCCGTGATATACTCAACCTCAACGGCAAGCCCCATTTCCGCGACAGCTTTCTTCGCGTTTTCGTACAGCTCGTGACACGACTTGCAGCCCGCCCCCAGCACCTTTATACAGCAAATCCCGTTTACCGCAGTTCCGCAGCAGCTTTTGATATCCATTTCGGCGATATCTTCCGCTGTACAATTGCACTTGCAGGCATTCTTTTCCTCTTTTTTACCAAAGCTAAACATATTTTCCTCCTGTTAAATTAAGATATTTTGCAATGCGTTGAACGCATAACCGACAATAATTATTCCAACCGTACAAATCGCGATGAAAACGCCGAGCAGCTTCGGTTTAACAGCTTTTCGGAGCATAATCATCGACGGCAGGGAAAGCGTTGTGACCGCCATCATAAACGACAGCACAACACCAAGCAGCGCGCCTTTTCCGAGCAGGGCTTCGGCAATCGGGATTGTGCCGAAAATATCCGCGTACATCGGCACACCCGCGATTGTTGCGAGAACAACGCCGAACGGGTTGTCGCCGCCGAGCGCCTTGACGATAAAATCCTCGGGAATCCAGTTGTGGATAACCGCGCCGATTCCCACGCCGATAATCACATACGGGAACACTTTTTTCGCTGTGCCGCAAACCTGTTCCCAAGCGTATTTAAGGCGGTCTTTTATGTGCAGCTCTTCCTGCGGAATATCGATAGATTTGCCGTTTCGGATAAACTCCTCGACTTGATTTTCGAGGTGCAGTTTTTCAATCAGCGTGCCGCCGACCACCGCGATAATCAGCCCGACAATCACATAAATGAACGCGACCTTCCAGCCAAAAATGCTCATCAGCAAAACAAGCGAACCGAGGTCAACCATCGGCGATGAAATCAGAAACGAGAATGTTACGCCGAGCGGCAGCCCCGCGCTTGTGAAACCGATGAACAGCGGTATCGATGAACACGAGCAAAACGGCGTAACCGTGCCGAGAAGCGCGGCGATAATGTTTGCGCCGATACCGTGAAACCTGCCGAGAATTTTCTTCGTGCGTTCGGGCGGGAAGAAGCTCTGAATGTACGAAATGATGAAAATCAGGACGCCGAGCAGCACCATAATTTTAATCAAATCATAGATAAAAAACTGCACGCTGCCGCCGATTTTTTCCGCCGCGTCAAGACCGAGCTCGTTCAGCAGACTGCCGATAAGCCGGTTCAGCCAAGCCATTCCGAGGATTTCGTTTTGAAAGAAATCCCAGATTGATTTAAGTGTATCCATTAAGTTCACCTTGATAATATTCAATAATTGAAATATGTCTATATAACGCGGTTTAAGCAAGCCGTGATTGACACGGCAAGCTGTTATTCAAATTCCGCGAGAACGCTTTCGAGCACCTCGACCGCGCATTTTATCATCTTCGGGCAAACATCTCCGAACAGTCCTTTTTCCTTTATACAAGCCATTTCTTCGGGCTTTGTCAAGTCGTATCCGAGCAGGTCGCGGCAAATGATTGAGCCGTTTATTTCCTTGAAACGCTTCGTGTATTCGGCAGCGATTTGGTAAGCACAGGATTTTTGCTCGTTGTTGTCGGCTTGAAAATGCCCGTATTTCAAGCCCAGCACAAGCAGCGCTCCCGAAACCGCGCCGCAGATTTCACCGTTTCTCGCACCGCCGCCGAAAGATGTTCCGAGCTTTAAAGCAAGCGTTTCGTCAAGGTCAAAATCGGGCGCAAACGCGGTCAGAACGGCTTGCGAGCAGTTGAAATTGTTTGAAAAAAGGTCAAGTGCTTTTTCGGATTTAGTCATGATTTTCCTCACTTTCATTTTGCGATTGAGCAAGTTTTGAGCAAGGCGAGATATCTCTGCGCGCTTTCAATTCCTTCCTCCGAGAGCGAATAGTGAATCCACTTTCCCTCTTTTCGCCCGACAACAATCCCGCTGTCGCAGAGAATTTTCATGTGGTGAGAAAGGGTTGGCTGGGTGATATTCATCTCCTCAAGCAGCCGGCAGGCGCATTTTTCCCCGTCCAGCAAAAGCTGTAAAATCCTAATCCTGTTCTCGTCGCAGAATGCCTTGAATATCGTGGCAATGTCCTTCTCGTTCAACCTTTTCACCTCGCATTGAAATTTTTCTATTTATCATTATACAACATAGATTGAGATTTGTCAATATATTTTTCGCGAGTACATAAACTTTTATTCGCAGTAAACGACATCAAGCAGCTTGTTTATCTTTCCCATAATGATGATTTTAAAGATTGGTTGTTGGTATTATTTTTTGAGCATCTTACGGGCTTCAAGTACGACTGTTTTTAATGAATCCATAACTCTGTCGTTATGTTCCTTGATGAAGGCAATCTTTTCTTCGGTGTTCTTTCCCGCCTTGATATCCTTGCCTGCATATTCAAGCTCCCTTGCGTCGGCAGATAAGGATTCCGCTCCGATTGTTAATGCGGAGGATTTTAGTCCGTGAACAAATACTATATAGTTTTCCCAGTCCTCACAAGCAAGTAATTCATTTGTATTGAT
>SFLN01000132.1 GCA_004554555.1 [Eubacterium] saphenum
ACGAAAAATCAAACGATGAGCTTTATGTTCTCGATGATATCAGCGTTCCCGAGGACATTGCGATTGCCGTTAAAAAGGGAAACACCGAGCTTCGCGACAAGCTTGACGCTTTGGTTGGAAAGTATAAATCCGACGGCACAATGGATAAAATCCTTGCAAACTGGTTCGGAGAAAACGGCAAAGAGCCGGCTTATGACACAAGTTCAATACCCGAAAACGACAGCAGTGCGCCCGTGCTTACGGTAGGCGTTGCGGCAAATCGCGAGCCGATGTGTTTTGTGCTCGGCGAGGGATACGGCGGCGTTGATATCGAGCTTATCAAGCGAATTGCATACGAACTGGGTATGAGAACCGAGTTTCGCGATATGAATTCCTCTTCGCTTATTCCCGCGCTTGAAAACGGCAAGGTTGATGTTGTCGTATCAAATATCGTTTATACGGAGGAACGCGCGAATATTGTCGATTTCACGCAGCCGTATTTCGATAATCCGCAGGTGCTTTTGACGAGAAAAACCGACGAGGAAATCCTGTCGGAGAAATCCGGCTGGGAGCAGTTCTGGAGCAACTTCAAGGACAGCTTTACTCGCACGTTCATCACCGAAAACCGCTGGAAGCTCGTGCTGAACGGACTTGCCGTTACAATAATTATTTCGATTTGTGCGTTTATTGTCGGCTCGATTTGGGGCGGCGTAATCTGCGCGCTGCTGCGGTCGAAGCGCAAAATCGCGAACATTCCCGCAAAGGTTTATGTGCGGCTTTTGCAGGGCACGCCGATTGTGGTTTTGCTGATGATTTTGTACTACATCGTGTTCAAGGATTTCGACATCAACGCGATTGTGGTCGCGATAATCGGCTTCGCGCTGAACCTCGGCGCGTACACCTCGCAGATTTTCAAAACCGCTATTGAATCCGTTGACAAGGGGCAGATTGAGGCGGCGTCTGCGATGGGCTTCAACAAGTTCCAGGTGTTTATAAAAATCATCTTCCCGCAGGCTGCACGAAACGCGCTTCCCGTGTACAAGGGTGAGTTTATTTCGCTGGTGAAGTCAACTTCAATCGTTGGTTACATCGCAATTCAAGACCTCACAAAGGTCAGCGACATCATCAGAAGCCGAACCTACGAGGCATTTTTCCCGCTGATTGCAACGGCGATAATTTACTTTTTGGTGACGTATATTTTCATCGTTCTGCTGAACGTTTTGGAGAAAAAGATTGACCCGAAACGCAGAAAGAGAGTTGTGAAAGGAGTTGACGAGAAGTGATTAAGGTAGAAAATCTTTGCAAGAAATACGGCGATTTCAGCGTTCTTGAGAACGTCAGCACGGAAATTCACAAGGGCGATGTTGTGTCGATAATAGGACCTTCGGGCTGCGGAAAAAGTACGTTTATGCGCTGCCTGAACCTGCTTGAAAAGCCAACTTCGGGCAGAATTCTGATTGAGGGGGAGGACATTCTCGACAAGAAAGCGGACGTCAACAAGCTGCGGCTGAAAATGGGAATGGTTTTCCAATCGTTCAACCTTTTCTCGCACCTGATGATTATCGAAAATATAATGCTCGGTCCCGTGAACCTGCTTAAAAAGTCGCGTCAGGAGGCTTATGACGAGGGAATGGAGCTGCTTGAAATTGTCGGCTTGGCGCACAAGGCGAAGAATTATCCCGACGAGCTTTCGGGCGGTCAGAAGCAGCGTGTTGCGATTGCGAGAACGCTTGCGATGCACCCGGATATCGTGCTGTTCGACGAGCCGACCTCCGCGCTCGACCCGACAATGGTAAGCGAAGTTCTCGCGGTAATCAGAAAACTCGCGTCGCAGGGAATGACGATGATGATAGTCACGCATGAGATGAATTTCGCGAAGCACGTTTCCAACCGCGTGTTCTATATGGACGAAAAGGGCATCTACGAGGACGGCTCTCCGCAGCAGATTTTTGAGAACCCGCAAAAGCCCAAAACCAAGCAGTTCATATACAAAATCCGCACCTACAATCACGTTATCGAGGACAAAAAGTTCGACCTTTACGCGTTCAACGGTGAAATCTGGAATTTCCTCAAGAACCAGCTTTTCGACGACAAACGCGCAAACAAGGTGCTGCTGATGTGCGAGGAGCTTATCTACAACTGCATTTTCAGCGGCTTCGGCGAGAAATTCGCGCCCGTTGAATTCACCTTGCAGTACTCCGAGCAAAAGGACGAAACCGAGCTGATTTTCGCAAGTGAGCTGATTGACGGCGGCTTTATCGACAAGGCGGAGAAAATGTCGGCTGATATCGTGAAAAAGAGCGCAAAGTCCATTTCCTGCGAGGACGGGCGGCTTTCCGTAACGCTTTGATTGTTCTGAAGCAAAATGTACGATTTCATACAATTTTCGCGAAATTGACTTGACATTTTTCGGGAAAACGTATATAATAAATTTAGCAGAAAAAACGACAAAAGGCAGCCTGTTTTACAAATAGACTGCCTGCTATATTTATTATAAAAAATTCCATTTATGGGAGTGTTGATGTGAAGAACAAAACTAAGAATATAAAGTTCGGAAGAGTTGTGCTGATTGTAACGGCGGCGACGGTTCTGCTGGTTGTTCTGACCTATTTTGTTTTGGTGTTTAACAACGAAAACAACGCTCGGCGAACGGGCGAGGTTATGGTAAATCAAGTCAGCGGAATGCTCGACAAGAACCGCTCGGTTGAGGAAACGCTGCTGGAGTCGCTGAAGGACGATTACATAATCCGTGCGAAAACGGTTGCGTATATGATTGAACACAACGCCGCCGCTGAGTACGATGTAAACGAGCTGAAAAAAATCGCGGAGCTTATGTCCATCGATGAAATTCACCTGTTCAATAAAACGGGCACGATTTATGCGGGAACCGAGCCGAAATATTACGGATATGGCTTTGATTCGGGCGAGCAGATAAGCTATTTCAAGCCGATGCTGCGCGACAAAACCATGTCGATGTGCCAGGACGTCATGCCGAACACCGCCGAGGGGAAAAGTATGATGTACGCGATAACCTGGGACAGCAGCGCAAGCCGAATGATACAGGTGGGAATTGAACCGAAGCGGCTGATTAATGAGCTGAACAACAACCGGATATTCAAGGTGGTTGACAGTATCCCCACCTACGAGGATATGGAAATTTATGTTGCGAACGCGCAGACGGGCGAGATTTTAGGCTCGACGGACGATAAAAACGGGCTGAAATTACAGCATATCGGGATTGATTACGGCTCCGCAAAGCCGAACGAAATCACCCACTTGAATACAGTTGTAAACGGCTATGTGAGCGAGTGCTCGGTTATGGTTGACGACGAGTACGCGATTTGCGTTGTGCAGGTGAACACGGCGGTCAAAAAGGAAACCGTGCTGTCGATGCTCATCGTGATATTCTGCCTGGGAATTGCCGCGGCAGCCCTGCTGATTGTCATCAACCGCAGTCTTATCATCAAAAAGGAGCAGATGGAGCAGCTGAATATACTCACCTCGATGGCGGGGATTTATTACAGTATGCACCTCATCGACCTCAGGAAAAAGTCAATCACCGAGTATGCGGCGCGAAATCAGGTGAAAGAGGTTGTGGAAAAGAACAAAAATCTTGACGCAGCAACCGCGATACACGAGGTTATGCGCGCAACAATGTCCAACCAGTATCTTGAGCAGGGACTTGAGTTTACGGAGCTTTCAACGCTTGCCGAGCGGCTTCGCGGGAGAAAGGTTATCTTCAAGGACTTGCTCGGGCGGAATGTCGGCTGGATAAGAATGTCGTTTATTTCAATCAGCACCGACTCCGAGGGTTATCCCGAAAAGGTTATCTGCACCACGCAGATTATCGACGAGGAAAAGCGCCGCGAGGAGCGCCTGATACGCGAGTCCACAACCGACAAGCTCACGCACTGCTTCAACCGCAGAGCCTACGAAAACGATATGCACAACTATTCCGATAATCACGAAGAGGATTTTGTGTTTATATCGATTGACGTGAACGGGCTGAAAAAGGTGAACGACACGATGGGGCACGCGGCGGGAGATGAGCTGCTCTCGGGCGCGGCGAGGTGTATGCGGCGCTGCTTCGGCGATGTCGGAAAGGTTTATCGAACGGGCGGAGATGAGTTCGCGATTATACTTTTTGCCGATGACGAAAAGCTTGCCGAGCTGAAGGAAACGTTTGAGAAAGCGGTTGAGAGCTGGTCGGGAAAGATGGTGAAGAGCATTTCGGTTTCCTGCGGCTATGTATGTGCGAAGGAATTCCCCAACAAAACGGCGGCTGAAATCGCGAAGATTGCCGACGAGCGAATGTACAAAACCAAATCCGAATATTACAGCAAAATGCAGAGCAAAATTGAAAATCC
>SFLN01000133.1 GCA_004554555.1 [Eubacterium] saphenum
GAAGGAGCTTGGAATGACGCTTGACGAGGTTGTTCGACTTGCTTCGATTGTTCAGTGGGAAGGTAACGACGAGGACAACTGGGCGAAGATTTCCTCTGTTTTCCACAATCGTCTGAATGACCCCGAGACTTTCCCGAAATTGGAGTCTGATGCTACCGACACCTATATCGCCATGTGCATTACACCCAAGATTACCGCGTCAAATAAGGATAAAATGCAGGCAATCGAGGAAGCATACGACACCTATAATTGCGTGGGACTTCCGGCGGGTGCTATCTGCAACCCCGGTCTTGACACGATTAACGCGGTGCTTTATCCTGCGGAAACGAGCTACTACTACTTCCTTGCAAGTCAGGAGGGCAACTTCTACTACGCGCAGACTCAAGCACAGCACGAACAGAACATTATCGACGCGGGACTTCAGCCGCCCGAGCAATCCAACGGAGGAGAATTGCAGTGATTAGAAAACCCGAGCTTCTTGCTCCCGCGGGCGATGAGGAAAGCCTGCTTTGCGCGCTGGATTACGGCGCGGACGCGGTTTATCTTGCCGGAAAAACCTTCGGTATGAGAGCTGCGGCAAAGAATTTTGACGAAGAAGGACTTGTTTGGGCAGTGCAGACCGCTCACGAAAAGGGAGCAAAGGTCTACATTACCTGCAACATCGTCCCCAACAACGACGAAACCGACGCTTTTCCCGAGTTTATAAAACTTGCGGAAAAAGCCGGCGTTGACGCGGTTATTGCCGCTGATATAGGGGTTATCTCGATGATAAAGGAGTACACCCCGAGTATGGAAATTCACGCGTCAACTCAAACGGGCGTTGTGAATTACAGAACGGCTCTCGAGCTGTATAAAATGGGCGTGAAGCGCGTGGTTCTGGCGCGTGAGGTTGACCTTGAAAACATAAAAATCATCAGAGAGAAAATCCCCGATGATATGGAAATCGAGGTCTTTGTTCACGGGGCAATGTGCGTTTCGTTTTCGGGAAGGTGCCTTATCTCCGAGTATCTGACGGGGAGAAACGCAAATCGCGGTCAATGCGCGCAGTCCTGCCGCTGGGAATACTACCTTATGGAGCAGAAGCGTCCCGGAGAGTTTTACAAGGTGTTCGAGGACGAGCGTGGTTCGTTTATTCTGAACGCGCGCGATATGTGTATGATTGAGCATCTTGACGACCTCATAAAGGCGGGTGTTTCCAGCTTCAAAATTGAGGGCAGAGCAAAGTCCGCGTATTACACGGCGCTTACCACAAACGCTTACCGAACGGCTCTGGACAGCGTTTTAAATGGTGAAAATCCGCCTGCGTGGGCAATCGCCGAGGTTGACAAAATCAGCCACCGTCCTTACTGCACGGGGTTTTTCTACGGTTCACCGCAAGCGGGGAGCGGCACGCAAAATCCCGAGGTTACCACAAACGGCGGTCAGTATTTCGCGGACAGCAACTATGTGAGAAAATACGATTTCTGCGCGGCTGTTGACTACTGCGAAAACGGCGTTATGCACCTGACCGTGAGGAATTTCTTTACGCTGAACGATGAGCTTGAGCTGGTTATTCCCCATCAAGAGCCGATAAAATTCACTCCGAAAACAATGTTCTCTGAAAACGGCGAGGAAATCGATACGTCACGTCACGCTATGGAGAAAATCACGGTTTTGACCGATATTGAAGCGCCTGCGCGTTCTCTTATCAGAAAAAAGATTTAGAGTAAAGGAGAAGATTATGCCGAAATATAAATTTCAAGATACTTCGCTTTCCGTTGACGAGCGCGTAAATGCGCTTTTGGAAGAGCTTACTCTTGATGAAAAGCTGCTTCTTATCACCACATACCAAAGGGAAATCCCGCGGCTTGGCATAAAAGCCTTTCCGATTGGTTCGGAAGCGGCGAGAGGGCTGCTTGTAAGGCGCGATGACAACGACGCGAATTGCCCCGAGTCGCCGACAACCGTTTTCCCCGAGCCTTTCAGCGTTTCGGCAACCTTTGACGCGGGACTGATGGAGGAAATTGGCGCAATCGCGGCAACAGAGGCGCGTATTTACAACAAGGACGGCAAGTCCACGCTTTGTCTTTGGGCACCGACCGTTGACCTTGAGCGCGACCCGCGCTGGGGAAGAAACGAGGAGGGTTACGGCGAAGACCCGACTCTTACGGGAACATTGGCGGCTGCGCTTACAAGGGGAATGCTTGGAAACGATGAGAAGTATTATCGCGTAATCCCAACCCTGAAGCACTTTTACGCCAACAATAACGAGGAGGACAGAACCGCCGACAATTCCTCAATTCCAACTGTACTAAAACACGATTATTATCTAAAAGCGTTTGAGCAGCCTATTAAAAAAGGCGGTGCAAGGAGCGTTATGACCGCTTACAATATGGTAAACGGCGTTGAGGCGATTTGCAATCCCGAGGTGTCTACACTTTGCAAAAACGAGTGGGGAATGCTGTTTGCGGTAGCGGACGGCTGCGATTTTGTCGAAAACGTTACCCGCCACAAAACCGACCTTTCCCACACAGATACAATTGTAAGGATTATCAAAAACGGCGGCGTCGATATCATAACCGACAATCAAGACGTTGTTGAAACAGCCGCGAGAAACGCTCTTGCGCAAAAACAGATAACCGAAAGCGACATCGACAAATCCTTGTTTGGTGCGTTAAAGGCGCGTTTTCTGCTGGGTGAATTTGACTCGGACTGCCCGTATGACAAGGTTGATAAAAATCTTTTGCTTTGCGATAATTTCCGCAAAACTGCCGCAAAGGCTTGCGAGGAGTCGATAATCCTTCTCAGAAACCGTCACATGACGCTTCCTCTGCGCGAGAGGGAAAAAATTGCGGTTATCGGACTGCACAGCGATATGAATTTCCGCGATTGGTACACGGGTTATTCCGATAAAAATCCGACAATTCTGGACGGAATTATCGCAAAGGTTGGCCGCGAAAACGTTACTTATGAGATGGGCAACGACATAATCGCTATCAGAAACGGCGAAACAGGATTTTATTTCTCGGTTTCCGAGGACGGCACGTTTGTTTGCGACTCCGCGACAATAAACGAAAGCTGCCTTTTGGAGGTCTTTGATTGGGGAAACGGAGATGTGTCGTTTAAGTCAAAGTTCAACGGGAAATTCCTCTGCGACAGCGGCGCTCTCGCGGACAACGGCGTTATGAAATGCGTTTCCGACGAGCCTTACGGGTGGTTTGTAAAGGAAAAGTTTACTGTCGAGAAATGCGACAAAAAGTGCCGTCTGAAAAACTGGCAGGGAAGATATCTTTTCATCAACGAGGACGGACAGGTTGAGGTTACCGATAAAATCAAGCCCAAGGCTAACTCGATGTTCAGTATGGAGCTGTTTTCATCGGGCTTTGACCGCGTGAGAAAGGCGGTTACCGAGTCGCACAATGTTTTGTTGGTTCTCGGAAACAACCCTCTTATCGGTGCAAGGGAGAATTACGACAGAAAGACGCTGAGCGTGACGGAGCGTCAGCAGAAGCTGTCGGATTTGGTGATTTCGCTCAACGAAAACGCGGTGCTGCTGTTTGTTTCGGGTTATCCCTACGCGGTTGACAATCGTTTCAACTCGGTTCTTCACACCGGTCACAACGGCCCCGAAATGGGAACGGCGGTTGCTAAGGTATTGTTCGGCGATATTTCACCGGCGGGCCGCTGCCCGATGACTTGGTATTCGTCCGAAAACGAGCTGGGAAGCATTAAGGATTACAACATCATCAGAACCGAGAGTACTTACCGCTACTATCGCGGCGAGCCTGTTTTCCCGTTCGGTCACGGTTTGAGCTACACCGCTTTCCGTTACAGCGCGCTGAAGCTCAACAAGAAATGCTTTGAGCCGAACGAGCGCTGCGAGGTTACTTTTGAGATAAAGAACATCGGAATTTTCGACTCGGACGAGGTTGTCCAGCTTTATGTGAAGTCACCGGAATTTTCGAGCGCTGTGCCGATAAAGGAGCTGAAAGCGTTTAAGAGAGTTTTCGTGCCGACGGAAAAAGCTGTTCCGATAACGCTTTCGTTCGATATCGCAGACCTTGCGATTTGGGATTTGAATAAAAACTGTCGGACGGTTTATGCGGGTACTTATGAAATTCAAGTCGGCTCGTCCTCGGAGGAAATCCTGAGAACGGCTGAAATCAAGGTTCACGGCGAGAATTATCAAGGGCTTGACGTCAGGCAGCCTGTTCCTGCGGCGGCTTCCTGGGAATATGTGGGAGTTGAGTTCCTCGCGGACAAACAGCTTAACGAATACGCGCTGCTGGAAAACTCGCAAAGCTCGATTACATTTGAAAACTGCGCGATGAAGGGCGAGAAAAACGTTGAGATT